>DASXDC010000162.1:0-8872 GCA_036490855.1 Chthoniobacterales bacterium | reverse complement strand
AAAGCGGAAAAGCTGAAATAGGGAAATGCGGAAAAGCGAAAAGCGGAAATGGTGCGTAACGCGGGGAGCGGCGATGAGGGTAGAAGGAAGAAGTCAGCGGGAAGCGACGCTTGATTGCGATGGTTCGAACCTTGCATTCGGCGAGTCGAAGGCTCAATCGCCGAAAAGGAGGCTTCGCCTCGGCGTTTCGCGAGTTCATCTCGTGACCACGAACGCTTGCATTTGCCATCCGAAGCTTTGTTTTTGGAAAACAACGCTTCGAATCGCTGAGGGAACATCTCATCATGACGGGGCGAAGGTTCGTTGGGACGTCTCCCGGTTTCATCGTCGTAAAAGAACGATTTCTCTTCCGCTTTTCACCCTTTACCCGCCCCAAACGAAGCCTCGGATTCTGCGGTCAACATCTAGTTTCGGCATGAACGATAACTTGGCCCTCGATGGCACAGAGCAAGCTGTTGAGAGCGTATTAACAAACAAAGTCTCCTATGAATACAGCTCCCCATCTTACGGTCTCGATCGAGTGTCTGCGCCTGCCCCTTGTTCCGTTTATTATGTGCGGAAGAAGCATTGTGGGGGCGCTGACCGACAATGAGTATTACGCCGATATCGTCCCGGACCTTGCCGTAGTCAGCGATGCGATCGAGCTCCTGGCGAGCAAGGTGGGGCCGGCGGCGAACCGTGATCGGCTAGCGCTTGTGGCTCGCGATATGGCGTGGCGCGAGGCCGGTTTGCTCCTGCGACAGTTGGCTGGCTCGGTCCAGGCCCGCTGCCAGAATAATCTTTTGATCCTGCTCAGCTCCGGTTTTGTGCCGACAAGGCGCCGGTCGCCGATCGGACCACTTCCTGCGCCGAAGAATCTGCGTTTGCGCTTCAACCAGCTCACCGGCGAGTCCAAGATCCTTTTTGAACCGGTGAAGGGCGCGCGCGGCGGCTATCTCGTGCAGATCGCGGAAGATATGGCCGGACCGTTCACGGACTACGGCACTTCGACCAGCAGTCGCGCGTTGATCAAGGGTCTGGCTCCCTTGAAGTATTATTTTGTGCGGGTGCGGGCTCATGGTGCGGCCGGCCCGGGCTCCTGGAGCGGTCTTTGCCGGTTGCTGCCGACCTAGACGGGGGACGGAGGTCGGAAGTCGAAGGTCAGAGATCGGAGGTCGGAGGTCGGAAATGGGGTCGAACTCAGAGGTCGGAGATGAGGAAGAACTTTGGCGGAATTGATCTGCACGTTGTCTCGAAAATTTGATCTCAGGCCTCGGTCATCCGACCTCGGAGCTTGCCTTCGGTTCGCCTTTCCCTTTCGCAATTCGCCGTTCGAATTTCGCAATTGAATCGAGGCATGCTGCCGCCCTTGATGCGGCCGACCGATTTTGCATCGGGGCAGCATCGGGCCTCGTTAGGATTTGTGGCGCTTGCTCAGTGAGCAATCGGGAGTGGTGGAGAGGGAAACGACATTGGCAGGTGGAGCGCGATGATGTTTACCGCAAAATTTTCCGTCAAGACATTTTCTGGCGGAGGCGGGGAAGAGGAAATTTGAAGGAGGCCCGGGAGCGAAGCGAAGGAAGAAGGAAAAAGGATGAAGGAAGAAGTTAGCGCGGAGCTCCATCAAGATCTGAAAGCTGAAAACTGCCGTAACGCGGGCGCGGAGAGTAAAGCGAAGGAAGAAGGATGAAGGGAGCGGAACGCGGGGCGCGTTTCAGGGCTTTCGAAAGCGGAAATCTGAAAGCTGAAAGTGGCCGTAACGCAGGCGCAGCCGAGGCCGGGCTTTCAAAGCTGAAATAGGGAAATGCGGAAAGCGGAAATGGTGCCGTAACGCAGGCGCGGAGAGCGGCGATGAAAGGTGGAAAAGTAGAGGGAAGAAGGAAGCGAAACGCGGCGCGCGTTTTAGGGTTTGCGCGGATTGAC
Organism: Chthoniobacterales bacterium; assembly: GCA_036490855.1. Taxonomy (GTDB): domain Bacteria; phylum Verrucomicrobiota; class Verrucomicrobiia; order Chthoniobacterales; family UBA10450; genus Palsa-1392. The sequence goes on along the minus strand of DASXDC010000162.1, from coordinate 6,970 downwards.
CGGCAGGACGCGGTCGCGCTCGATCTCGACTTCGCGCGGACCGCCGAGGAGCTCGAGGAGAATCGCGATCCGCTGCCGGGCCGGCAGGACGCGGGTGACGAGCGCGCGCAGGCCAGCCATCGGCCCCGCGCTGATCACGATCTCGGAGCCGGGCTGCGGATCGGCCGCGACCTCGATCGTTTCGCCGTCGTGGACGAGGGCGCGCAGCTCGGCCATGACCGGGTCGGCGATCGGCGCGGGCCGCTCGCCGAAATGGACGATATTTGTCACGCCCGGGAGGGCGTTAATCTGCCGGCGGCGTTCGAAGTAGTCGAACCGGGCGAAGAGGTAGCCGGGGAAAAGGGCCTCGGTCGTCCAGTGCGGCTTGCCGGATCGCATCCGGCGAAAACGAATGCGCGGAGCGAAGACCTCGAGGTCCAGCTCGCGCTGGAGAACCTGGGCGACCTTGTTTTCCTGTCGCGGGGCGGTGTGGATGGAGAACCAGGGCAAGAGAGAGGGATAGTGAAAAGCTGAAATGTTGGAAAGCGGAAAGCTGAGATATTGGAAAGCGGAAAGCGGAAAAGCTGAAGGAGTTCGCTGATCAATTTCAGCTTTCCGCTTTTAGCTTTCAGCTTTTTTCCCTGTTTCAGCCTTTTTCCATCGGCGGCAGCCGATCGCGCCATTGGAAGATCAGCCGCGGGAGTCGGCGCGCGCTCCAGAAGCGCGGGATGAAAACGCGCGGCTGGGCGACGGAGCGGAAGAACCAGCCGAGGTAATATTTGTCGGCCCAATCGGGGATGCGCACCTGGTCGCCGGTGAGGAAGCCGAGCGCGGCCCCGATGCAATGCACGGCCGGCCGGTAATCGAGGTGCTCGAGGAGATAATGGCCGAGCTTGTCCTGGATGCCGCCGCCGATCGCGATCACGATATGAATGGGGCGGATTTGCCTGACGAGGGCGAGGAGGGCGACGTCTTCGATCGGACGGCCGTACTTCGGCGCGACGTAGACGTGATCGGAAGGTTGGCCTGACGGATGCGCAGCGACGGCCGGGGTTTCCAAGCCACCCGGCTGGCCGGCGGGGCGCCGGCCAGAGCGTGCGAGGCGCACGCGCTCCCCGGACAAAAACTCTTCCAGCCTGGCCTTTGATCTTTCGGTCGCGACGACCCAGATGACGGCGGAGGGGTCGCGGATTGACTCGTGCTCGAGGAGGCGCTTGACGTGCTCGAGCCCGGAGATGCGCGGCACGCGCTCGCCGGTGAACAGTTTCCAGAGCAGGACCATGAAACCGCTGTCGGCGATCGCGAGGTCGGCCCCGAGAATCGCCCGGCGGTAATCTTCGTCGCGGCAGAGATTGACCATGGAGGGCGCGGCCGGGGCGACGAGGAGTCCGCCGCGGCGGGTGATCTCGTCGACCGCCTCGCGCGAGGTGCCGCCGAAGAAGTCGATGCCGAGGATTCGATGCGTGCGCATCGAGTTATTTGTTAACGGTTATTTGTTCTTGGGGAAGAGGAATTCGAGCGGGCGATGCGTCCGCATCGGGTTATTGGTTATCGGTTATTTGTTATTGGGAAGAGGAATTCGAGCGGGCGATGCGTCCGCATCGGGTTATTGGACCTGCGCGTCGTTCAGGGCGCGGACGATCGCTTCGATGCTGCGAACTTCCATGTGCCAAGCAAACGCTGAGACGCTGAAAACTGCCGTAACGCAGCCGGAGGCGAGGCCGGGCTTTCAAACGCTGAAATTAGGATGAAGGCGGAGGGATCCACTGCCAAACGCGTTTTGCCGGCCAGGGAATGGGATGAAGGAGGAATTAGGAAGTGGAAAAATGCGACCGACGCCAGTTCGATGGCCAAAGAGCCAATAACGATTAACAAACAGTCGCGCGCCTGCTATCCTCGCGCTCCTTGAACTCCGCCGTCGCCGAATCGCCCTCCCCTCTCGCGCGGAGCCGCTTCTTCCTTCCGGCGCTGCGCCCCGTGCTTCTCTTTGGTGCGACGCTCGGGTTTCTCTGGTTCATGCTCTGCCGGCAATTGAGCTACGAATGGTCGGCGAACGAGCAATACAGCTACGGCTGGTTCGTCCCCTTCTTCGCCGCCTTCCTCTTCTGGCTGCGCCTCGAAGATGGAGAGCCCCGTCGGGGCGGTTATCGGTTATTTGTTAATGGTTATCCGGAGGGATCCGAAGGCGCTTCTTTACCCAATAACAAAGAACCCATAACCAATAACCGGCCGCTTCTGGCGGCCGCCTTCCTGCTGGCGGCCCTTCTTCCCATCCGCCTCTTCGAAGTCGCCAACCCGGACTGGCGTCCGCTCTCCTGGATGCACGCGCTCGTGGTCGTGGGTTTTTCGTTGTTGGTTCTTGGTTATTGGGGCGGCAAATCGGCCGTCAGGCATTTTGCCTTTCCGGTTTGTTTCATCCTCGTTGCGGTGCCGTGGGTCACGCCGATCGAAGGACCGATCGTGCAGGGATTGATGCGCCTGGTGGCGGCCGTCGCGACCGAAACGCTGACGCTTTTCGGCATCCCGGCGCAACTCGAGGGGAGCGTGATTCGCGTGAGCAGCGGTCTGGTCGGGGTGAGCGAAGCGTGCAGCGGGGTGCGCTCGCTCCAGACCTCGCTCATGATCGGGCTGCTCTTCGGCGAATTGAAGCGCCTCTCGTCAGGCCGGCGCGTTGCGCTGCTGGCTGCCGCCCTAACGATTGCGCTCCTGGCAAATTTCGGGCGCGCCTTCTTTCTCGTCTGGATCGCGGCAACGCAGAACCTTGCAGCCGTCGAACGCTGGCACGACCTCGCCGGCAACGCCATCGTCGGCCTCGTTTTTCTCGGGACGGTCGCGGTCGCGAGCGGGCTCGCGAAAGGAAGAAGTAAGAAGGATGAAGGAAGAAGTGGGGAGATCGGAGATGGAAGATTGGCGAAAGTAAGAAGTAAAAAGGATGAAGGAAGAAGTGCCGAAGCGGCGGTTGCGCGTTCCGGATTGGAAGCCCCGCCTCGCCTTTGGCGGCGTTCCGGCCACGTTGCGCGTTTCCCCTTTCTTCCTTCATCCTTCATCCTTCTTACTTTCAGCTGGCTTCTTCTGACCGAAGCCAGCGTCTCTGCCTGGTATCGCTGGCACGAGCGCGACTTCGTTCCGACCAAAGTCTGGAGTGTGAAGTGGCCGGAGAATGCGGCCGGTTTTCGCGAGCTGCCGATCACGGAAAACATTCGCAGCACCTTGCGCTACGACCACGGGCGCGAAGCGGCCTGGCGGGTGGATTCGGCGCCTAACGAGCCCCCGGCGAGCTGGACGATGTTCTTCTTCCGCTGGGAAGCGGGCTCGGCCAGCATCCTGCGGGCGCGCGCGCATCGGCCCGACATCTGCCTGCCGAACACGGGCTGGCGCCTGACGAGTGACGAAGGAGTGCGCGAATACGACGCGGACGGCGGGATTGTCCTGCCTTTCCGGCATTTCCGTTTCGTGCGCGAGCTGGCTGGCGCGCGATCCGTCTTTGCCGACGCGTTTTTTTGTCAGCGCGAAGACCGGGTGCCGCCGGGAAAAGCGGACCGTTTCGATGCTACTGCGGGTCGGACGGGGAACTGGATGCGAGACGATCGCGTGCGGGTCGTCTGGCAGGGCCTGCGCAATCAGGGACAGCAGGTGCTGGAGATGGTGATGATCGCGCCGAACGACGTCGGGAAGACGGAAGCGGAACGCGACTTTTCTGAACTCGTCCGGGAGGTGGTGCGGAAACGCTGAAAGCGGAAAGCGGAAAGCGGCCGTAACGCAGGCGCAGCCGAGGCCGGGCTTTCAAAGCGGAAAACTGAAAACGGAAAACGGAAAACTGAAAACGGAAAGCGAACAACGGAAAACGGAAAACGGAAATGGAAAGGCGAAAAACTGACAGCTGAAAGGAAAATGGAGTGAGCCGTGTTTCCAACGAACTGCGGGAGCGAACGAAGCGCTATGCGTCGGCCGTCGTCAGGCTGTTCCTCACATTGCCGCGAAATCAGATCGCCGCACAAACGATCGGGAGACAGCTTCTCCGTTCCGGAACCTCGGTGGCCGCGAATTTCCGGGAAGCGTCCCGCGCTCGAACGAGCGCGGAATTTGCCTCGAAGCTGGAGGTTTGTGTGCAGGAGGCCGACGAGAGCGATCTCTGGCTGGAACTCCTGCAAGAGGATTGCGGGATCGCCACCACTGATGTGCAGGCGCTTCTGAAAGAAACCAACGAGCTGATCGCTATTTTCATCACGATGTCGAAGCGCACGAAGTTTGGCCGCTAGTCAATTTCAGTTTTCAGCTTTCCGCTTTCAGCTTTTAATCCTCGGGTGCAGCGCACCGAGGATTTCTTCCTTACCGCCGAAGAGCTGCGCCTTCGCCGGGTGAAACGACGCCGGCTTCTCACCGGCGCGGTCGTTTTCGTCCTCCTCCTCGTTCTCGCCCTCGTCCTCGGCCGGCCGGCTTCGCACGCGATCAAGCGCTGGCAGGCGCGGCGTCACGCGCACGAAGCATTCGCCTTCATCGCGCAGGAGAAATGGAACGAGGCGCAAAAGGAAGCGACCGCCGCCTGGCAGCTCGCGCCTAACGAACCGGAAGCGATCCGGGCGGTGGCGCGGTTTCTCTCCCGGGTGCGCCAGCCGCAGGCCCTCGAATTCTGGGACAGGCTCGCGGCGCAGTCGACCCTGAACCACGACGATCTGCGCGACGAAGCGGCGCTCGCGCTTGCTCTCGGCGAGACCGGTCGCGCGGGAAAAGCGATCGATCGATTGACCGCCAACCGTGGTCGGGAGGCAACGCCGGCCGACTGGCTGCTCAAGGCGCAACTGGAAGCGCAACGAGGCGCGCCTAACGAGGGCGTCGCCGACCTGAAGCGTGTCCTGACGAACCCGAGGGCGAGTTCGCGAGAGCAACTCGAAGCCGCGGTGCTGGAGCTGCGGCTCAGCGCGACGACTTCCGCGCAGGCTGAAGCCTGGAAGCGGCTCGAGCAAATTTCGCGAGGGAAAGACGCTGCCGGTCTCGACGCGCTGGTCTTGCTCGCGCAAAGAGAACTGGGGCGAAAGGTTGAAACGCTGAAATCTGCCGTAACGGCTGCGGAGCAACGGCCGGACTTTCAAAACCTCAAATCGGATCGCGACCGATCGAACGGCGGAAATGGTCCGGGCCGAACAATCAATAACCAGGAGCCGATAACCGCCACCGCGCTTGTGACGCCCCCAATAACCGATAACAAAGAACGAATAACCGCGAGTGCCGCGGCACTCGCAGCCGCACTCGACACCCATCCGTTGGCCAAGACGGCGCAGCGGCTGCTCGCGATCGACCTGCGCATCCACGCTTCGCCTGACGACAAGGAGAAGCTGACCGAGTCGGCGATCGAGCGTTGGAAAAATGCCGGCAACGATTCGCTCGTCGCTCTTGCCACCTGGCTGAACGGAAAAGGGGACTATCAGCGCGAGCTGGACGCCATTCCGCTCCAGCGCTCGCTGCAGGCGCGCGAACTTTTCCTCCAGCATGTCGATGCGCTCGGCGCGCTCGGACGCTGGGAAGAAATCCGGCGCCTGCTCGAGGGCGAGCAGTTCCCGCTCGATCCGACGATCGAGGCCATGTATCTGGCGCGCTGCTACGCGCAGCTCGGGCAGCAGGTCGCTGCCGAGAACAATTGGCAGCGCGCACTGGAAGCGACCGGCGGCGATGCGCAAAAGCTCATGACCCTGGCCGATTACGCCGAGAAGAACGGCGCGACCAAAGTCGCGGAGCAAGCCTGCGACGCCGCGCTCGGCTCCGCGCCGAAGCTGCGTTCGGCCTGGCAAGGCAAACTCCGGATCGCGCAGGCGGAGCGCGACCCAAAGAAGATCCACCAAGTGCTGGCGGGAATGCTGAAAATCTGGCCTAACGATATCGCGATCCAGAACGACGAAGCGTATCTGCGGGTGTTGCTCCTTCCGGAGCAAAAAGCTGCCGTAACCCGTAAGGCAGCCGGAGGCGAGGCCGGGCTTTCAAATGCGGAGCAACGGCCGGGCCTTCAAAGGCTGAGATCAGATAGCAGCGCGTCACCAATGACCAATAACCAAGAACTGACAACGGTTGAACAAATCGCGAAGCGACTGGTTCAACGCGACCCGACCAGCCTGCCCCATCGCACCCTGCTCGCGCTGGTTTACCTGAAGGAAAACCGGCCGGCGACCGCGCTCGCGGTCTATGAAGATCTCAACGTCCCCGCCAGCGCCCTCACCCCTTCGGCGCTCGCGGTCCATGCCGCGGTGCTGGAAGCAAACGGGAACATCGAAGACGCCTCGAAAGAAGCGTCGCAAATCCCGCGCAGCGCCCTCCTCCCTGAAGAAGCGGCGCTTCTCGGCGCGCTATAGCGAGGCAGTGCGGGAAAGTAGATTGGCTAAAGTAGGAATAACGCAGCCGGAGGCGAGGCCGGTCTCCGGAAAAATTGAGCGGCGGGACGCGTGCGTCGAACGCCTTTTCGGCGCCTCGCGAAAGACTTCTGTTGTGGATCTCTTTCCTCCGCCACCCAGTCTCTCAATGCGGAGGGTTGCTCCGATAACGGTTAACAGATAACGCAGAGGGGCGCCCACTCTTGGATGAGCTGACAAACCCGCGGCGAGATCGCCTCTACTCGAACTTTTTCCTCGACAACCCTAACGAGACTCCTCACTCTCCGCGCCCGACATGCAATTCAGACCCCGCAGCCCCGTCGCGATCATCCGCGGCGCCCTTCTTCTCATCGTCGCGATGCCTGCAGTGGCGATCGCCCGGCCGCATGATGAACACTGGCAGGACGAAGCCTGGTGGAATGACCGAGCTGCAGTCTATTTTCCTTGGTACACATTTGAACTGGCGACGACTCCCAATCCGTCTGCCGTCGCTGCGCATCCACTCGATTCCAAGAACCTTTCTATCGAGTTCCACCTTTCCAACACCCCATCCGTAGACGGGTCAACCACAAACGCCATCTGGACCGGCGGTTCCTCATCGACCAACAACTGGAACGATCTGAGCAATTGGC
>DASXDC010000161.1:0-1532 GCA_036490855.1 Chthoniobacterales bacterium | reverse complement strand
CTGAGCTCATCTTTCACCTCGCCCTTGACCAGCAACTGCACCGCAATGTTCTCGACCGAAGTGGTGTTCGGCTGCCGTCCCTGCAGGACGTAAGCGAGCGCGTGCGGCGGCACATACATGACCGAGTAATGCTCGCGACCGGCCAGGATGTGAATGTGCGTCACTTCGCCGCTCAGCACTTTGCCGTTGATCGCGAGGTAGTATTTGAAAGTCAGCTCGTCCGTGAACTCGGGCACGCTCGAGAACTGGACGTCGATCCGCAGCCAGCGCTGGCGCGACTCGCGTTTCTGTTCGGCGCCGGAGTAGTTGAATTGCGGGGTCGTGATCAGTTCACGGTCGATTTTCGTGATGCGAAAATTTCCTCCACGCTCCTGCGCGAAAAGCTGGCTGGCGCAGGCCAGGAGGACGATCGCTGGGTAAAGGATTCGGTTCATAAAAATCGGCATTGGAAACGAAGTGCGGCCGGAAAGCCAGCATGGAATGTGGGAGCGGCCTTTGCGCCGCGATCGGTTCGAGACTGGGGGGCGTTTTCGGGAGCCGTTGTTTGCAAACCGGCCTGGGGTCCCGGCCCACCTATCGCCGCACCAAGGCGGCTCCCACGTTCACGCAGCCTAGCGCTCGCTCGCGCGCTCCAGCCATTGCCGGAAATAATTAATCGTCCGCACGATCCCTTCCTCGAATTCCACTTTCGGTTCCCAGCCGAGAATCTCCTTTGCGCGGGAAATATCCGGCTGGCGCACCTTCGGGTCGTCGACCGGCAACGGCTTGTGTTCGATCCCTGATTTCGTGCCGGTGATCCGGATGATCTCTTCCGCGAATTGTTTGATCGTCATCTCGCGTGGGTTGCCGATGTTGACCGGCTCGTGGAAATCCGATTGCGAGAGCCGGTAAATGCCGTCGATCAGATCGGAGACGTAACAAAACGAGCGGGTCTGTGCGCCGTCGCCGAAGATCGTCAGAGGCGTGCCGGCCAGCGCCTGGCCGATGAAGGCCGGTACGACGCGCCCATCGCGCAAGCGCATTCGCGGGCCGTAGGTGTTGAAGATGCGGACGATCTTGGTGTCGACGCCGTGGAAGCGGTGATATGCCATCGTCATCGCCTCCGCGAAACGCTTCGCCTCATCGTAAACCCCGCGGGGTCCGATCGGGTTTACATTACCCCAATAATCTTCCTTCTGCGGATGGACGAGCGGGTCGCCGTAGCATTCGGAAGTGGAGGCAAGAAGAAAGGTCGCCTTTTTTGCTTTCGCGAGGCCGAGGCTGTTGTGCGTCCCGAGGGCGCCGACTTTTAAGGTTGGAATCGGCAGTTCCAGATAATCGATCGGGCTGGCCGGGGAAGCGAAATGGAAAACGTAATCGATCTTGTCGGGCAGGAATAAGTACTGGGTCACGTCCTGCTTGATGAAACGATAATTCTCATTCCCGGCCAGGTGCTCGATATTCGTCAGGTGCCCGGTGATGAGATTGTCGATCGCGATCACGCGATGACCTTCAGCCAGCAGGCGATCGGTCAGATGCGAGCCAAGAAACCC
>DASXDC010000160.1:0-2674 GCA_036490855.1 Chthoniobacterales bacterium | reverse complement strand
GGAAGATGATCCCGAAGGCGAGGGCGACGAAATAATCGATCGTCCAGGCGCCGAAGATTTTCATCCCGAAAAGGATGAGGGGAAAAAAGAAAAGCGTCCACTCCGCGACCAGGTCGGCCAGGCTGCAACCGGCGCCGCAATGGCTTGTGCCGAGCGCGACCATTTGCCAGAAGGGCTTCTTTTTTCCCGGCGGATCCTCCTCTCGCGCCTTCGCTTCCTGCACTGTACGGCGGGTCGAGAGCCGGCCGACGGTGAAGTAACTCCAGAGCGCGAGCGGCCCGGCGTAGAGGGCGTTGATTGGCCAGGCGAGATTCATGATCCACATCTGCTGGGGGTGACCAGCGAACAGGTCGATCGCGATGACCAACGCCGAAGCCACTCCGATGAGTAGAAAGATGATGGCGATGGTTTGGAGCGTCGGATTCATCTGTGTCGAAGAGAGATCGTGTCCTGCGAAAGAATCGGACGGAAGAAATCCGGAACCGGGAACAGGGACAATTTTGCGGAAGCATTCTCGTCGTTAGGGCGAAGTCGGCGGCGTCGCGCGTTGCAGTGCCGTGCGTAGTCTGGATGGGATCGGAGAAGCGGGATTCTCCTTCTGGAGCGCGGCGATTTCCGACTCCGCCTGGTCGATCAATCCGGCGCGCGCGTAGGCCAGGGCGAGGCCGAGATGTGATGGGCCGACTTCACTTTTCGTTCGCGCCAACTGAGCACTTTCCGCCTCGCTCAAGACGTGAAAGCGCGCCCCGGAAAGCGGCGGAGCGGGCGCGGTCGCGGAGACTGCGCCGTGTCTCATGCTGTTCACCTGCCAAAGATAATCTTCGCCCCGGACGAGCGGCTTCATCGTCAGCCAATGGTCGTGGTCGTGTGGCAGGTAAACCTTGGCAAACGGCGTCTCTCCCTCCTTGGGCGCAATCGTTAGGCAGTAGGTCGTGGCCTTCTTGTCCAGCGTCCAGCGAAAAGTCGGTCGCGGTTCGTCGATCGCGGTTTGGACTGGGCTCAACAGGTGAAAGCGCTCCTCCGGTTTCTTCTTGCCCGTTAGGTTTTCCCGCCAGCCGACGAGGGATGCGACGAAGGGCGCAACTTCCAGCTGGTTCTGCATTAGGGCCGAACGGAGCGAGGCGCGCAGTTCGGGCGGCAGCGCCAGTCCGCGGACAGTTCCATCCTGCCATAGTCCGCGTTTCGCGCCGTGATCGAGGAGCGTGAAACCGACCTCCTTCGCTCGGATAAGGTTCGAAGTGAGAAGGCTGAGGCCGATCAACAGAAGAGCCGCAAGCAGCGAGGGCCACACCCCTAGCGAGCGGCTCGGCCGCGATTCGTCCGCCGGATCGGCGCCTGCAGAAATGTGTCGAGCGCGCATCGCGTGAAGTTATTTCAAAAATTAAATGTTGGCGCGAGGCGCGCCTTTGAACCATCGGGTCGTGAAATTTTTGTGCACCGGATACTGCGCCTCAGAATCGAATCGCGATCGCCCCGCCTGATCCGATAATTGGGCACGACTGGAGCGCGCTGTTATCGATCACGAGTGGCAGTGCGACCGCCACCTCGGCGCTGATTTCGCCTAACGACGCGCTGAACCGCGGCGAGCCGAAGGTCGGCCACTGGCCTGCGCTGCCCTTGCCCAAGACACCCTCGGATGTCATCTTCCGCCTCGTTCGCGCGCCGAAGTAGCTCAGTGGTAGAGCAGCTGATTCGTAATCAGCAGGTCGCGGGTTCAATCCCCGCCTTCGGCTCCACTTCATTTCCCCGCCGCTGCGCGTAATTGCGGCCCGAGGGCGGCCGCCCGCATTTCCAACAGGGCGGGAGTTTCCCGAAAACCCGGGCTGCGATCGTCGAGCGTCGTTAGGCCTGCGAAAAGCGCGCGCACTTCCGGGTCGGCCGTCGCCTGGCCGGCAATCACGAAAACCGGCTTCCGCAGTTCGCGCGCGAGGCGCGCGACGCCAGCGGGAACTTTTCCCGAGAGTGTCTGGTGATCGAGCCTCCCTTCGCCCGTGATAACAATGTCGGCACGCGCGATCCGGCTTCGCAGATCGATCGTCTCGGCTACGACCTCAAAGCCGGAACGGATCTCTGCTCCGGCGAAAGTGAGAAGGCCGAAACCGAGCCCGCCCGCTGCTCCCGCTCCGGACACGGTGCGGTGATCGCATGGGAAAGTCTGCGCGCTGATCTCGGCGAGCTGTGTGAGAGATCCTTCGAGGATTTCGAGCTCTGCGGAGGTTGCGCCCTTTTGGGCGCCGAAGGTTCGGGTCGCGCCCGTCGGGCCGAGGAGCGGATTGGTCACGTCGCAGGCGGCGGTGATGGAGGGAAGTTTGAGATCGTTAGGCGATTCGATCCGCGCGAGATCGCGCAGATCGGTCACGGAGCGACCGAGCGCGTGGCCGTCGCCGGCGAGAAAGCGAAAACCGAGTGCGCGCGCCATGCCGGTACCGCCGTCATTCGTCGCGCTGCCGCCAAGGCCGAGAATGATGTGCCGCGCGCCCCGAGCGGCGGCTGCGCTCAGCATTTGGCCGACGCCGAAGGTGGAGGCGCGAATCGGCTCGCGTTCGTCAGGCAGGAGCTGGGTCAGCCCGGCGGCGGCACTCATCTCCATCACGGCGGTGGCCGATTTCGCGAGCCAGCCAAAGCGCGCGGAGACTTCGCGCCCGAGCGCGTCCTGGACGCGGCAGGGAATCCA
>DASXDC010000159.1:0-2964 GCA_036490855.1 Chthoniobacterales bacterium | reverse complement strand
CCGCGGAATTGCCATTTCACTAACTCCGATCCGCGCAGCGCCGCCTCCAAATTTTCCTCCGCCTCCGGGCGCCGAAAGCAGCTTTTCCATTGCGTCAGCGGCAATTCCTGAAAACGCCGCAGCGTGAGCAGAAATCCGTAGTCGTCGATCGTGACGAGCGCATTGCCCCCGATCCGCTCGCGCACCCGCCAGGCCACGATGCGCGAGAGGGCGTCGTTCGCGTTTCGGCCGATTAGCGCGTGAAAGAAATAGTGGGAATGCTCGCCTTCTCGATAAAGTTCGATCAGCAGTTTTCGTCCAACCGGTACCTCGGAAATCGCCATTTGGGCGCGGAAAAATTCCACGATCGGCTGCGCATTCGCGAGCGAGATCTGGTAGGTCTCGACCAGCCACTCGACCGCCGCCGCGTCCTCGCCTGCCCGCAGGCGCGCATCCAGATCGGCCCGCAGCTTCCGCACCGCCCTGGCCAGCCCGGAAGTGAGCGGCATCTTGGCCGCGTTCCAGCGCGGGATGATTGGCAACTGGCCATCGGCCCGCTCCACCTGCACTTCCTGCACTCCGCTATCGATTAGCCTAACGACACGTCCACCGAGGACGAAGAGGTCGCCGATTTGTAGTTGCTTGATGAATCCTTCCTCGACCGAGCCGAGCCGGCGCCGCCCGAGGAGAACGTTGACGAATCCTTCCGAGACGATGGTGCCGATGTTGAGGAGGAATTCGCGCGCGACGCGTGGACTAGCGGGCGAGATCATCCCGTCCTCGACGACGATCTTGCCGAAGAGGTTGGCGTATTGGCGCTGTAGTGATTCGCCGCCGCCGGCCAGGTATTCGAGGACGTGTTCAAATTCCTCCCGCTCCAGTTCGCGAAAAGGAAAAGCGCGCCTAACGACTGCAAAAGCCTCCTCGACTGAAATCGGCGCGCGCGCGGCCATCCCGACCAGGTGTTGCGCCAGGACGTCGTTAGGCTTCTCCAGAATTCGAATCGGATCGAGCGCACCCTGCCGGACGAGAAGCGCGGTCGCGGTCGCTTCGACGAGATCGTTAATGTTCGTCGCGACGAGTACGCCGTGGCTGCTCTTGTTCAAGGAATGCCCGGAGCGGCCGATGCGCTGGATGGCGCGCGAGACGCCTTTCGGCGTCGCCACCATCACGACAAGATCAACGGCGCCAATGTCGATTCCCAGCTCGAGACTGGTCGAGCAAACAACTGCGCGCAGTTCGCCGTTTTTGAGCCGATCCTCGACTTCGAGCCGTACGCTGCGATCAAGCGAAGCGTGATGGATTTCGATCTGGTCCGCCAATTCCGGCAGCAGCTCTTTCAAACGCAGACCAATCTGCTCCGCGGCCGAACGCACATTGGTGAACACGAGGACGGACTGGCGCGTGCGAATCAGCTCCGCCAGCTCGGCATAAAGGCGGACGCCGGTGTAGCCGGCCGGCGGATACGGCTTGCGCCGAATCGGTGAGAAGACTTCAACGATCGATTCCTTTTCCAGCTTTGCTCGGGCGATTCGGCAGGGTCGATCGTCGCCTGCGAGAAATCGTGCCAGTAGATCGAGCGGCGCGGCAGTCGCGGAGAGACCGACGCGGCAGAGCGGATTTGGCCTAACGAGTTGTTCCAGGCGCTCGAGGGAAAGGGCGAGGTCGACGCCGCGTTTGTTACCGGCGAAGGAATGCAGTTCGTCTACGATCACAAAACGGCAGCTCGCCAAATGCACCGCGTAAGTTTCCTGGGCGAGCAGGACGGCGAGGCTCTCCGGCGTCGTGACGAGAAAATGTGCCGGCTTGCGCCGGAATTTTGCCCGCTCGCTCGCGCTCGTGTCTCCCGTCCGGACGTGAATCAGCAGCTCCTTTTCCAATCCCATCCCGAGAATCGGTGCGCGCAAATTTTTCCCGATATCGTAGGTCAGTGCGCGCAGAGGCGAGATGTAAAGGCAACGAACGCCTAACGAAAACGCGCCGGAATCCAGCTCGTGCAGAAGATGATCGAAAATGCCAAGAAAAGCCGCGAGGGTTTTGCCGCTCCCGGTCGGCGACGTGAGCAGGATCGACACGCGTTCGAGGATCGAGGGGACGCATCGCAATTGTGCGTCGGTGAAATCGGCAAAAGTCGCGCGGAACCAGCGCGCGAGCCGCGGGTGAAGCCGGCGCCGCAGTATCTTGCTTTCCATCGGGACGGCTTCTTGCACGCTGCAAATTCGAGGGAAGGGTGCGTTCGTGCCAGCGCGCACTTTCGTTTCCGAGGCCGCGGACGGCGGTTGAAGCAAGATGCAACGCCCGCGCATTCTGACGGTGGTGATGTGGTTCGCCGGCATCTACGCAGTCGGCGCGATTCTCGGCGTCGCAGCGATGACGGCCGGTTTTGGAGAACCAACGATGGGCGGTATCCCGGTGAGTCGTAATCTCTGGCTGCGGGTGGCGGCGCCGCTCCTCGGGATCGTGGCGCTGCTCATGGGCCTAACGAGCGCTGGTCTGCATCGTCATCGAGCTTGGGCACGCCGACCGTTTATGTGCATCTGGCCGCTGATCGCATTTTACGGTCTCGGCTGGGGATTGGCCGGCGCGATTCCGTGGTCTCTCGCAATGCGTGCCGTGATTGATGCGATACTTTTCGGGGCGCTCACCGGCTGGATTTTGTTCCGACATCAACCAAGTATCGAGTATTTCGAGGCGCTAAAATCCCGGCAAAATTGAGTCGATCTTTCGACGAGAAGCGGGGGCTTTCCCTCTCGCGAGCGCCTTGATTGGGCGCGAATTGGAGGTGACGGTTGGAAGGTGAACCTTTCCTCTCTCGCCGTCATTCACGCCCACGGCGATTCGGTTTTTGCGCTCCGCATCTTTTTCAGCGTCTGCCTCGCGATCGTAATCCTGAGCGGCGTTCACGTTTTTCGCATCCGGAGGCGGCTGTTCGATCGCGATCCGGAAGTGGTGGGAGATCATTGGGCGGCGCGGAACCTGCGCCTC
>DASXDC010000158.1:0-4665 GCA_036490855.1 Chthoniobacterales bacterium | reverse complement strand
AGCTGGTCAACCGATCAAGCGGCGAAACCGTCGGGGAGAAAATCTCGTCCATTCGCGCCTTCTTTCGCCGCCAGTCCGCTTGAAGCGCTTTGACTGCGAGAGCCGATTTCGATTCGAAGAAATGGTAGAAGCTGCCTTTTTTCGCGCCTGCTTTCTCACAGATCGCATCCACCGAGGTCGCGCCGTAGCTGTTTTCCCAGATCAATTCCATCGCGGCGTTCGTCAAACGCTCTTCGACGTCACTTGTTCTCGGCATGCGGCAACGTCGCGATAGTTTACCATCCAGTCAACAACGAATTTTAAGAAACTGATCCGTTATCTTGAAATTTCCGGTCGGCCGATGATAAGCGGTGATGGAATTTCGGTTTTTCGGCTTTCTAGGATTCGACAAGCGTTTCGAGATGCTCCAAAATTCGCCTCATGCCGCGCCTGCCATTCATCACCTTCGAGGGTTCGGAGGGTTGCGGAAAATCCACCCAGGTAAGCTTGCTGGCGGAACGCCTAACGAAAGCCGGCGTCCCTCTCCTCGTGACGCGCGAACCGGGCGGAACTCCGATCGGCGAAAAAATCCGCCACCTCCTGCAATTCGCGCCGGAGAGCGTGGCAATGACGCCGGAGACGGAGCTGCTGCTTTTCGAAGCGAGTCGCAGCCAGCTCGTTAGAGAAGTAATTCAGCCAGCGCTTAATCGCGGAACGGTTGTGCTCTCCGATCGCTTCGCCGACTCCACCACTGTTTACCAGGGCGTCGCTCGTCGTCTCGACCCCGAGATGGTGGTGCACTTGAACACTTTCGCGGTCGGCAATTGCTGGCCTGATCTCACCTTCCTGCTCGATATCGATGTCGAGACCGCGCGGGGACGGATGCTGCGTCGCGTGCGGCCGGCGACCGGGATTGACCGCATGGAACAGGAGCCGGTGGCCTTTTACGAAGCGGTCTGCAACGCCTACCGACAGCTCGCCGCCCGCGAACCTTATCGGATTGAAGTGATCGACGCGTCCCGCTCGGTAGCGGAAATCGAACAGGAAATCTGGGACATCATCACGATGCGCTTCGGACACCTCGCGCGTCTCGTCCCGCAGCGACGGCGAAACGGAAATTCCTGAGCCGTGGCTTTCACTCCGCAGGTCGCCCTCGAGTATCTGCGAGCCGCGCAGAACCGCGACCGACTCGCGCACGCCTACCTCATCACAGGGGGCCCGGGCAGCGGCAAGCGTCGCCTCGCCGCCGATCTCGCCCACCTCGTGAATGGCGCGCCCGCCGAGGAGATTTTCACCGGGAACGCGCCGGATGTTTATCTGGCGGCGCCAGAATCAAAATCGCGCCGCATCGTAATCGAGCAGATCCGCAATCTGGAACACGCGTTGCAGCTGCGTGCGCGGAACGATCGGCGCAAGGTGGCGATTATTTGCGAGGCGGACCGGATGCAGCCGCAGGCGGCCCACGCGTTTCTGAAGACCCTGGAGGAGCCGCCTAACAATTCCCTGCTCCTCCTGCTCAGCTCGATCCCGGAAGTGCTGCCGGACACGATTCTCTCGCGCTGCCTCGAGGTCGCGCTCGCTTCGCCTAACGACGCCGGGCTTTCTCCCGAGCAGCGCGAGCTGATTGCAGTGCTGAACGGCCTCGATCCCGCCGGAGCCGGTAGCGTGCAGGAAGCATATCGTCTCGTGCAGGACGTCCAGCGTCTGCTCGGCCAGGTGCGCCAGGCGATCCAGGAGGAAAACGCCGCGACGCTCAAGCGCGAACAGGCACGCTACAAAAACAGGACCGACGGCGAGTGGCTCGACACCCGGGAGGATCATTACAAGGCCCTAACGGAAAGTCGTTATCTGCAGGAGCGAACCGAACTGCTGGAAATACTCTTCCGCTGGTGGAGTGACGTCCTCCGCGCCAACACCGGAGTGACGGCACGCGAACTGCCGGAGGCGAGGGCCACGACCGAAGCGCTGGCCGCACGCCTAACGACTCCGGAGATCTTGCGCCGCCTCCGGCGGCTCGAGGAATTGCGCGAACATCTCGACCGTAATGTTCAGGAGGCTCTTGCCCTCGAGGTCGCGTTTCTGAGCGTCTTTCGTTTCGGATGACGACGCGACGCAGAGTGCGGATCGGGTTGATCGGCTACGGCTTCATGGGCCGCGTGCACTCGAATGCCTGGCGGCAGGCGCCGCACTTTTTCGATCTTCCGGCGGAGATTGAGCTGGGCACGATCTGCGGGCGCAATTCTCGCGCGGTGAAAAAGGCCGCGGCCTCGCTCGGCTGGAAAACTTGCGCAACCGATTGGCGGAAAGTCGTGGACGATTCGGAAATCGACCTCGTTGACATTACTACGCCTAACGACTCGCACTGTGAAATCGCGCTCGCCGCGGCTGCCGCTGGCAAGGCTATCCTGTGCGAAAAGCCGCTCGCCTGCGATCTGCGCGAGGCCGAGCGGATGGCCGCGGCGGTTCGCAAAGCGCGAGTCCCAAACATGGTCTGCCACAATTACCGGCGCGTCCCGGCGCTCGCTCTCGCGAAGGAGATGATCGCGGGCGGCGAGCTGGGCGAGCGGCTGTTTCACTTTCGCGCTCGCTATGCGCAGGACTGGATCGCCGATCCCGATTTCCCTCTCGTCTGGCGGCTGCGCTCGGAGAGGGCCGGCTCCGGCTCGTTAGGCGACCTCGCTTCGCATCTCGTCGATCTTGCCCGATATCTGGTGGGAGAATTCCGCGAGGTTTCCGCGCTGCAGGACACTTTTGTGAAAAAGCGTCCCCTCCCCGGCCGACGCGGGCGTGGAAGAGTGACGGTGGACGACGCCGTTTCCGTCATCGGGCGTTTTCGGAACGGCGCTCTCGCGACCTTGGAGGCAACCCGTTTCGCACCGGGCAGAAAGAACGGCCTAACGATCGAGATCAACGGCAGCGGCGGCTCCCTCCTTTTCGATCTCGAGAAGATGAACCGCCTCCAGTTTTATCGGAAGGCAGATGCGACGGGCCGCGAGGGTTTTCACGAGATCATGGTCACGGAATCGACTCATCCCTATCTCTCGCACTGGTGGCCGCCGGGACATCTGATTGGCTACGAACACAGCTTCGTCCATACGATCGCCGATTTCGTTCAGGCAGTAGTGACGAAAAAGAGGGTCGCTCCCGATTTCGCCGACGGTCTCGCCACCCAGCGCGTGCTGGCGGCGATCGCGCGGAGCGCGCAGAGCGGGCGCTGGTCCCGGCTCTAGCTATTTCTCGCTTCGGGGGCGGAAGTTTAGCATCAGGGGTAAGCCGACAAACGGCTGCAGCTCCCGGATCTGCGCTTCCAGATAGCGCGCGTAGGTTTCGCCTAACAACTGCGGATCGTTCACGAACAGGATGAACTCCGGCGTCGTTAGGGCGTGTTCCGACTCTCCGCCCGCCTGGGTGGCATAAAAGAGTTTCAGCCGCTGATTCGCGATCGTCGGCGGTGGATTAGTCGCGAACGCCTCGCGCAGGAGACGATTGAGCACACCCGTCCCGAGACGCTCGCACGCCGCGCGCCGAATCTTGCGGATGGCGCTGAAGAGGCGATCCACATTTTCGCCAGTGAGGGCGGAAGCGACGAGGATCGGCGCGTACGGAAGAAAGAAAACCTGATCGCGCGTCTGGCGCAGGAGATGCGCGAGCGCTTCCTTCGCTGCGCGCTCCGGCTTCACCAGGTCCCATTTGTTGACGACGATGAGCGACGGTTTCTGCGCCTTCTGCATCAGGCCGGCGATCTTTTTGTCCTGCGCCGTGACGCCGCTGGTGGCGTCGATCACAAGCAGGCAAAGATCGGCCCGCCGAATCGTGCGCTCGGAGCGCATCACACTGAAGACTTCGACGGAACTGGAATGCTTGCCGCGCGGGCGAATGCCGGCGGTGTCGATCAGGATAAAATTGTCAGGACCGCGGCGGTAGGCGATATCGACCGCGTCGCGCGTCGTGCCGGGAATGCTACTCACGATCGTGCGCCGATCGCTCAGGATGGCGTTGATGAGTGATGATTTGCCAACGTTAGGCCGGCCGACGATGGCAAGGGAAAGGGCGTTCGTTTGCTTTTCGTTAGGCAGAACCGGCGGGAGGAGTTGCTCGATCATCTCGACTAACGAGTCGATTCCGCGGCCATGCGCGGCGCTGATCGCCAGGTTCTCGAACCCGAGGCGCTGGAAATCTACCTCGAGATTCTCGTGCTTCGGATGATCGATCTTATTCACCACGAGGATGACCGGCCGTCTCGAACGGCGCAAAAGACGCGCCAGTTCCTCGTCGATCGGCGTGAGACCTTGCTGCGCATCGACAACGAAGAGGATGAGGTCCGCTTCGCGCATCGCGGCATCGGCCGCGCGGCGCACATCGTCGAGCAGCTCGGTCTCGCCGTGTCCACCGATTCCCCCCGTGTCCCAGACCGTGAACGGTTCCCGGCCCCGCCGGGTCAGAGCCGAAATGCGATCGCGGGTGATACCCGGCTGGTCGTGCACGATCGCGATGTTGCGACCGGCGAGCCGATTGAAGAGGGCGGATTTGCCAACGTTAGGCCGACCCACGATCGCGACCTGACGCCCGGGAGATTTTTCCATCGCCAGCACTTTCACTCTTCTCCGCTGGCATTGGCGTGTCCCTGCGCGCCGAGCTGACGAAAACCATCCGTGACGTAGATGATGCCTGAGACCAAAGTGAAAA
>DASXDC010000157.1:0-3253 GCA_036490855.1 Chthoniobacterales bacterium | reverse complement strand
TTGCGGTCGGCTCTGACATTCTTTTAGATAACAGATGTTCGAGTTGCTGAGCAAAGATCTCTCCTCCAAGGCGCGGCGGGGCCGCCTAACGACCGCGCACGGTGCGATCGAGACGCCAGCCTTTATGCCGGTCGGGACGCAAGGCTCGGTCAAGGCAGTCAGTCCGCGGGAGCTGGGCGAGCTCGCGACCCAGATTGTCCTCGGCAACACCTATCATCTTTTTGTTAGGCCAGGAATGGAGGTGATCCGGCACTTTGGCGGTCTTCACCGTTTCATGAACTGGAACGGCCCGATCCTGACCGACAGCGGAGGGTACCAGATTTTCTCACTCGCGAAGATCCGCAAGATCACTGAGGAAGGCGCGCACTTTCAAAATCATCTCGACGGCACTCCGACTTTTATTTCGCCGGAGATCGCGATGGAAATCCAGGCGTCGTTAGGCAGCGATATCGCGATGGTACTGGATGAATGTCCGCCCTATCCGTGCACCCATGATTATGCGTTGTGCAGTCTCGAACGGACGACGCGCTGGGCCCGGCGGAGCAAGCAAGCCCCACATCCCGCCGATCAGTTGGTTTTCGGCATCGTTCAGGGTGGCACCTTCGACGATCTGCGGCGGGCGAGCGCGGAAGCGACGGTTGAAATCGGCTTCGACGGCTACGCCATCGGAGGCGTCAGCGTCGGCGAACCGGAGTCGGAAATGATGCAGGCGGTGGAATGGTCGGAGCCGTTCCTGCCTAACGACAAACCGCGCTATGCGATGGGCCTCGGGACACCGCCACAAGTCCTCGAGCTGATTGCCCGCGGCGTCGACATGTTCGACTGCGTCCTCGCGACCCGCCTCGCGCGCAACGGCACCGCCTTCACCGCCGCCGGCACTTTGAATTTGAAGAACGCCGAATTCACTCTCCAGACCGGCCCGATTGAGGAGGGCTGCGCCTGCCCCGCCTGCCGTGAATTCTCGCGCGGCTATATCCGGCACCTGGTGAAGGCGGAAGAGATTCTAGGGCTGCGCCTGATCACCCTCCATAACCTCCATTTCTACCTCAGCCTAACGAGTCGGGCGCGACAGGAAATCGAGGCGGGAACGTTCGAGGTTTTCCGTCGCAGTTTCGTCAGCGGATATCGGGGGCCGACGAGCAGCGAGTAAGAAGGCGTCAGCGCGCCGCGGTCGACTGGGACCACATCTGGTCGAGAACCGCGAGAACGTTTTGCGGGCCAAGATATTTCTTGCCGTCGTAGCTGCTCGCGATCAGACGACCGGTCGCGTCGAGCAGGACGAGTGATGGAATGCCCTCGCCGCCGACCTGTCCGAGATTTTTTCGAAGATCGGTCTGGTCGAAATCGATTGCCGGCCACGGCATCCCGGTCTCGCGCATGTAAGTTTCCCAGTTGAAGCGCGACCGGTCGTTGCTGACGAAGACAACCTCAAACTCCGGGTGTCGCGCCGCGTTCTGCCGATAATATTCGACCAACTGCGGCGTGAACTTGCGACACGGTGAACACCAATGGGCCGAGAAGTAGAACGCGATGAGCTTCTTCTTTTCAAAATCCGCGTCGCTTGCGGCACTGATCGTACCGTCGCGGCAGACAACCATTTTTCCTTTCAGCGAATCCGCCAGGGACGTGCCGGCTGGTGGTCGTGCCGCGGCGGCGTCGCGAGCATGTTGCTCCTGCAGAACGGCAGTGACGTTTTGATAAATCCGCGTCGTCTCGGCGACCTGACGCTCCGCTTCCTGCGCGGCATCGGTCCGGGCGCGTTCGGCCGCGGCGGCGGAGACGAGAAAGGCGCCGTGCTCGAGGCCGTCAAGCAACTGCGGACTGACGTGAAAATCGAGCAGCACCTTACGCGTGGTGTCGTCGAGCGGTTCGCTCGCACCGCGCTGCGCAAGTTCCTGCAGCAGGCTCTGGCTCGAGTAACCTGAGCGGATCATGAGGCCCACATCCTTCATCGTTAGGGGACGAAGTTCGGCCAGGCTGGTGAACGAGAAGCCGAGCAGGAAAAGGACGAGCGGTATGCGCATCCTTTCGGAAAGAGCAGGAGATACGCCACTTATTTCGCATCCGGAAAATAGCGCGGTAGAAGATCGCGGTATTGCGGTTCCGCTTTCGCCGCCTGCTGCGCAAGTTCTCGTCCGACCTTCGCCTGTCCGGTTTGAGCGGCAAAGATCGCGCATAACCATTCTCGCTCCGCCGCGTCCGCTCCCTGCGGACGAAGGAAGGCGCGGGAAATTGTAAGCAGCATCGGCGGCGAGAGATTCAGCCAGTCTGTCATGACGCTGCCGTAGCGAGTCTTTAATTCGAGTTTGTCGCTCGTCGCGCGATGGACCGGGCCGTCGTAGCGCAGGCCGTGAATGTCGGTCACGCTGCCGCCGTAGCCGGTCTGGTTGAGATCGCTGATCAATTTCGATTTCCAATCCGCCAGCCAGAGCGATCGTTGCAATTCCTCTTCGCGCTCTTTCTGGAGAGACGCAGCGGACAGTCTGGTCGATTCGATAATGTCGCGTCCTTTCGCAAACTGGTAACCGGCGATCGCCCGGCGCTCTGCGCCCAGCGCGGCCCGCCATTTCGGCGCTTCCTCCGTCGCGCGTTTCTTTTCTTCCTCCGCCTTCCGCGCCGTCACCTGCGCTACCTCGGCGGAGAGCTTCGCTTCTTCGTCGGCGAGCTGAAAGGCGAGGGCGCCTTTTGCTTTCAGATGCGAAGTGATCTCGCGAATTCGTTTCAGTGACGTCTGCGGATCGCGAGTCGCATCCCGCTCCTTTTCCCACCGGCTGTAGAGTTGAGAATCATCGATCCGATCCTGTGCCGGGCGCTTGTAGCCGTTCAACCAGACAAACGGTGAGACGGGTTTGAGCCTAACGAACCGCTGGAGCGCACTTGTCGCCTGGGCGAACTGCCCGTGTTCCCAAAGCTGTAGCGCCGCCGCCAGATCAGCTGCCGGAAGAACGTTAGGCTGCACCGCCGCCGCTTCGCGGAAAAGTGCCTCCGCGGTGGCGTAATGCCCGGCGTCGAGCTCAGTCCGCGCCTGGCTCAGTTGCACCTTCGGCAGCATTTGAGCGCTCGCGGCCGCCTCCGTTTCCACCTCTCCCGAAGAAGCGGGAGTCGATGCGCGTTGCGGCAGGTGACGCAGCCCGAAAATGATTCCGCAGACGAGCGCGGCGAGGAGGACTATTCCGCCTAACGACACCGCAAATCGCTTTCCCCAACCCCAGCGATGGCTCAGTTCCTCCTCGCGTGCGAGGACGATGGCGTG
>DASXDC010000156.1:0-8930 GCA_036490855.1 Chthoniobacterales bacterium | reverse complement strand
CAATTTTTCCGGCGCGTACTGGCCGTCGCCGTGGACGAGCGCGACGATGTCGAACTCGTGGTCGATCGCGAAGCGGTAGCCGAGTTTTTGGTTGCCGCCGTAGCCCTGATTTTGCGGCGTGCGCAGGAGAGTGATTTTGAGAGCCGAATGCGCCCGCTGATAGCGCAGGCCGTTGCGAAAAGTCTCGTCGGGTGAGGAATCGTCGATGATCAAAACCTCGACCTCGCGCTGATGGAGCGAAGCGGGGATGCGGCTCAGCACCTTCTCGATCGTCGTCTCCGCGTTGTAGGCGACGATGAAAATGAGGACACGCTTGCCACGCAGGTCGAGCAACGGAACGGGATTCATCACCCCGTCTCTAGAGCTAAAAACGGGCCACTGACCCGCGATCGCGGCCGTCGTTTAGGCGTCGTTCCGGCCAGCCGTTTCCTTGCTGCCCAGGACAGTGTTCGCGGTCTTGAGCATGGCCTGGTCGTCGTTGTCGCCCAGGTCGCGGAGAGCTTCGCGAGTCTTGCGGAGCGAACGCCGGACGAAGAGATCCGCCGCCACGTGATCGGTCGCGTCGCTGCCGTTGCGGCCCACCAGGCTTAGCTCCCCATCCCAACGGCTCAGCACGCAGGTGGTGGCGAAAAGCTCCATCGCCGCGACCGCGATCCGTTCCTGGATCAACTGCATTTCCATCACCGGCTCGCGATAAGCAATCAGCGCCTTATCGACCGCGAAATTGAAGCGCCAGACGAGCCGCGCCAATTGGCCCGCGTAATTCCTCAACCGATCGTTGCGCACCGGCACGGTCGGCACTTTAACGGCCGAGCGGAGTCGCTTGAGGCCCGCGCCCCAGGCCGCTTTCGCGCCTTCAGGCCGCCACGGTTTCAGCATCGTGTCGTAGATTTCCTTGAACTCCATCCCCGGCCCGCGCATGCCGACGAGCGCGATGAAAGAGGTGAGCACTTCGTTGCTGCCTTCGCCGATCTGGTTGATGCGCGCGTCGCGCAGCATTCGGCCTAACGGTGAGTCGTCGAAATAAGCAGAGCCGCCATGGATCTGGAAGCAATCGTTGACCGCGTCCCAGAGGCGCTCGGTGGTGAAAACCTTCAGCATCGCGGTTTCGAGCATGTAGTCCTCCAGCCCGCGATCGATCAGCGAAGCGGTCACCTGCGTCATCGCTTCCATCGCGTAGACGTCGGCCGCCATACGCGCGATTTTTTTCTTCACGAGATCGAAGCTGGCCAGCGTCTTGTTGAATTGCTGGCGAGTGTTGGCGTGCTCCACCGCCATCCTGAGACACGTCTTGGCTCCGCCCGTGCAACAGGCGCCGAAGGTCGTGCGGCCAAAATCGAGTACGGTGAGCGCGACGCGCAGGCCTTTGCCCAGCGGGCCGAGAATATTCTCCTTCGGCACTCGCACGTTATTGAGCCGGAAACGGCCGGTCGCCGTCCCCCGAATTCCAAGCTTCGGCATGCGCGGCTCGATCATCTCAAAGCCTTCCATCTCGGGCGTGATGAGGAAGGCGGTGACCGACGTCTTGCCCGGCTTTTTCGGATCCGGGGTGCGCGCCATGACGGTGAGGACCTGCGCGATCGAGGCGTTGGTGATGTAGCGCTTTTCGCCGTTGAGAATGTAATGCGAACCGTCTTCGCTCGGCGTCGCCTGCATCTGCACGTTAGCCGCGTCGGAGCCGGCTTCCCGTTCCGTCAGGGCAAACGCCGCCAGCTGCTCGCCGTTCATCAATTTCGGCAGCCATTTCTCCTGCTGCGCCTTCGTTCCGAAAAGCAGGAGGGCGCGAATCCCGATCGAGTGATGCGCATTAGTGAAGACCGCGGTCGAGGCGCAGCGCGCGCCGATTTCCTCCAGCACCTTGCAATACTGCATCTGCGAAAAACCGCGGCCGCCCACTTCCTTCGGCGCCGTCATGCCGAGCACGCCGACGCGGCCAAGGCCGTCGATCACATGGCGCGGGATATCCGCCTCGCGATCGATTTCCGCCGCATCCAGATGTTCATCGAGAAAATGACGCAGTTCAGTGACGGCGCGATCGACATCGGCCTGTTGCGCATCGGAGAGGCGCGGATAAGGCATCGCCCAATCGGCCACGAAATCGCCTAGGAAAAGCCCTTTGGCGAAGCCGAGTTCCTGCCGGCCGCTGAAGAGGAGCTCCTCGGCCTGTTGAATTTCTTTCTGTCGTTGAATGTCGGTTTCAATGAGAGCCATAGGTGGAAAAATGTAAGACCGCCGGCGAAGTGCCGGCGGCCCGGAATTGTAGCCAAAGGCGCCGGCTTGTCCACTGCGCCGGTCGACTGCGATCTAATTCATCAGGTCCGGGACGGCGCGGGCGGAGGCGTGCTCTCGGACGTGGCCCCGGGAAAAATCGATTCGGATTTCTCGCGCTGCGCCCGATTAGCGAAGTCCCGTGCCGGCCATTCGATGTCCGCTGCTCGCTGGATCGTAGGCAGATCTTGGTAGAACGTAAAGCGGCTGGCCGGTGTAGCTTCCGACTTGCGGGAGAAAGTTGTTGCGGCCAAACTACCCGCTCGTGCGAATCACAAAAGACAAGGATATGAAAATTTTGAACCGACATTCTACTGCGGTTGCATCGCTTCTCTTTGCTCTTTCCTTTCCGGCAGTCGGGCGGGCCGATGACAAAACCGACGCCTACAAATATTCCATCGAGGCAAGGGAAGCGGCGAAAAACAAACAGTGGGACAAGGCGATTGATCTTTTCCAAAAGGCGGCCAAGGCCGATCCAAAAGAAGCGAACAACTATAACAACCTCGGCGTCGCCTACAGAGAGGCCGGCAAATTGGATGAAGCAATCAAGGCTTTCAGCGACGCGGTTGAGGCCGAACCCAATAATGCCGCGGGCTATAGGAACCGCGGTGCGGTTTTCGCCACCCAAGGCAAGTACGACAAGGCGGTTCAAGACTTGGACCGCGCGATCAAGGAAAACCCGGATGACGTCACCTCATATCGCTTCCGCGCCTTCGCCTATCTGCAGATGAAGCAGTACCCCAAGGCGGTGGAAGATTATGACGTCGTCATCAAAGCAAAGGATAACGACGATCCGATTCTCGACCGGCGCGCCTTCGCCTACTGGAACATGAAGGAATACGACAAGGCGGTCGCTGATTTTAGCAAGATCATTAAAGACAAGCCGAAGGACAAGGAAGCTTATCTCGATCGCAGTTACGTCTATGAGTTGAAGAAAGATTACGCGAAGGGTATCGCGGATTGTGACAAGGTGCTGAGTCTGGATCCAAACAATGCCGACGCCAAGAATCGGAAAGCGCGGCTCGAATATCAGCAAAAGACGGCCAACGCCACGCCGACTCCCACCCCGCACGCGCGGGCGCGCCGCACCATGCCCGCAGATACGCCGACCCCGGCGCCTAAGAAGCGGTGATCGCTGGGCAATCGGCCGCTATGTGATCATGCCTTGATCACGTGCATTTCATCTGTGCACCAGAGTCGGCGCGAAGCCGCTCGCGAGATTCCTTGGGCGCCGGAAGGAACGGACGAGCAAGAACATCAAGCATGCCTCGGATCACCGCGGCCTGGTGGCAGGAGCAATTCTTCGGTCACGTCCTGCGCCCGGCGCGAGCTACAGCCAAAAATGGGAATACGTGCAGGCCCAATCGACTGCGTGCGGGCCTCGCAGCGGTCCCGAGGACGAGCACGAGCGATACCGCAAAGATTCCCCACCCCAGCCAGTTCTTGCGTGGCTCTTTCATTGCACGAGCAGGCGACCGGCGGACGCGCCTAACGAATCGGTCGGAGCCGGCGAACCCGATATCGTAAAGAATGAGCGGCCGCGATCAGGAGTGAGAGAAGCATGAGGCCGAGCAACTGCTCGATCGAGCTGCTGATCGCGAGCACCACCATTTCCTGAGTCGGCGCGATGTTCGCCGCGAAAAGATTCGCGCCGCAACCTCCGATGATAGCTGTCCGCCGAAACGAATTTGGTTCTTGAGCGATTGGTTTTCCTGCGAGCGCGACTCATCCGATTGCTCTCCGAGCTGGCCGGTTCCAACCGAAATCCCGATCGCGGCCGTCATCACGGCATATCGCGCAGCGATTGAGCGACCGATGGTCTCGCAGATTTGCTCACTCGTTAGGCTGAGTGGAATCCCTCCACGCCGATGAGGGTCGATGATCCATGCGGCGAGAGCTGCTTTATCACACTGAAGCGCAGCGCCGCCCGGACTTCTTCCGGCGTCACCCGCGTCCGGCGCAGCACGTTGCTTTTGCAGCTCGCCCTTGGAGAGGAGCAGCTTCTCTTTTGTTTTGAGCAAATCGGAGACGCTTTGCCAGCGGACCGACACCCAGGTGACCACGAACTGGAGGACGACGAGGAGGAGCAAAGCCGCGAGACCTTGCGCGAGCGATGTCTCTTTCGAGAGTAGGATGGTCGTGAGAGTCGAGCCGAGCGCGATCGTCACGAGATAGTCGAAAGCGTTTCATATCGAGAGAGTGCGTTTGCTGCTCGGGCGCAGAAGCAGAACAAGGGCGGCCTAGGCAACACAGCCGTTGAGAAGGGTGCTGAGGGCAGCCGACAGCTATCAAAATTACATCGCCTTCTGAATCGCTTCCCCAGCGGCGGGCGGACGCGGGGGAAGGGCCACTCGAGCGGCGGCGCGCGTATTTATGACACGATGACCGTCTCCCATTCTTCGTCCGTTTGCGCCTGCTCCAGCCTCCTCGCGCTCGGTCTTTTCCTCGTCGCCGCGGCTGCCGGCGCCGCGCCCAACTCGGGTCCCGCGCCTAACGAGCAGATTTTACGGGCACAGATTTTTCTCGACGGCTCCGCCTTCAAACCGGGCGCAGTCGACGCGAAATGGGGCGAATTCATGCGCAAGGCGCTCACCCGTTACGAGCAGGCACAGGGAAAAAACAACGTGTATTTCGGCGACAAACGGCCCGCGCAATTCGATCTCCCGCTCGACCGTTCGAAGCCGCCCGTGATCAGCTACCAGCTGACGTCGGAGGACCAAGAATTCATCGGGCCGCTCCCGGAAAGTCACGCGCAACAGGCGAAGCTCGATCGCCTGCCTTACAAGGATTTCCTCGAGCTGGTCGGAGAAAAGTTTCACGCCCGGCGCGATTTTCTGAAGCAGCTAAATCCCGGTTACGACTGGGGAAAAGCGAAGCCCGGCGACTCGGTGAAGGTGCCCAACGTCACCGCGCCCTTCGACGTGCAGGAAGCGATTGATCTGAAGGAAAAGACCGAGAAAGCGGAGAAGGCGAACCAGCTCCAGACCGAGGACAAGAAGCCGCCTAACGAACAGTTTTCCATCTCCGTCAGCGTCGCCGAAAAGACCCTCGAGTTGAAACAGGACGGCAAGCTGGTCGGCAGTTATCCGATCACGCCCGGCTCGAAATCATTGCCCGCGCCGGTCGGCCAATGGTTCGTCCGGGGCTTTGTCTGGATGCCGAGCTTTCGCTGGGACGAAGCGATGCTGCAGCACGACGAGCGCAGCAGCGATTCGGTCATGCTGCCGCCTGGGCCCAACAATCCGGTGGGCATTCTCTGGATGGAGCTAAGCCACAAAGGCAGCGGCATCCACGGCACCGAAGCGCCTGAGACGATCGGCCGCACGACCAGTCATGGTTGCATCCGCCTTTCCAACTGGAACGCACTCGATCTCGGGAAAAAAGTGCTGCCGGGTGTGCATGTGCGTATTCGTTAGGCAGCGCGCCGCCAGGAGCAGGCGAGGCGAGATCAGAGCTTGTGACGCTTCGCTCAGGATAGTAACCGGGGTGGGAGGGCTTGTGATGCCCGCCTGAAACGATGAAAACCTTCCTCAGCACCTGGTGGGAAAGACTTCGCGCCAGCTATTGGTTTTTGCCGTCGCTGCTCGCGATCGGCGCGATCGGACTGTCGGCTCTCACCCTGCACATCGACGGCGTGATCAGCCCGAAGTGGGCCCGCAACACCGCCTGGATCTGGGCGGGCGGCGCGGAAGGCGCCCGTAACGTGCTCGCGACCATCGCCAGCTCCACCATCACAGTCGCGGGCGTGGTTTTTTCGATCACGATCGTGACCCTCACGCTCGCTTCCTCGCAGTTTGGTCCGCGCCTCCTGCGCAACTTCATGAACGATCGCGGCACGCAGCTCGTGCTCGGGATTTTTGTCGCAACTTTCCTCTACTGTCTGCTCGTCCTGCGCGCGATTCGCGGCACGAATCAGGTCACGGTCGTGCCGTTTCTGTCGGTCACTTGCGGCGTGACCTTCGCGGTTGCGAGCGTAGGGTTCCTCATCTTTTTCATCCATCACATCTCGACCTCGATCATCGCCGAAAACGTAATCGGGCGCGTCGCCCTCGACCTGCGTTCAAACATCGACCGGCTTTATCCCGACCGAATCAATCCTTCGACCGTGACCGGTTTTCCCGACCCCGAGCATCTGCCGGAGGAATTCCTGCGGGACCCGCTCACGATCGTGTCGCACGACAGCGGATTCATCCAGGCGATCGCGACGGAGAATGTGCTCGAGATCGCAACCGAGCGCGACCTTATCGTTAGGTTGCTGCGCCGTCCGGGCGAATTCGTGGCCGAAGGCGCCGTCATCGCCGAGGTCGTGCCGCGCGCGGCGGAGTCGGACGATCTCGCGTCGGATATTCTCGGCACCATCTTCTTCGGCCGCGATCGCACGCCGGCCCAGGACATCGAATATTCGATCGATCAGCTCGTGGAAGTGGCGGTGCGCGCTCTCTCTCCGGGCGTGAACGATCCGTTCACCGCGATCACCTGTGTGGAGTGGCTCGGCGCCGCGCTCATCCGCGTGGCCGGGCGCAAAATCCCGTCGCGCTGGCGTTACGACGAAGGGAACCAGTTGCGCGTCATCACGGGCGCGACCGATTTCGCCGGGATCGCGGATGCGGCGCTCAATCAGGTGCGACAATACGGCTGCAGCAGCGTCGCCGTCACGGTACGACTGCTCGACGTGCTCGAGCGCATCGGTCCGCATCTCGTTAGGCAAGAAGATCGCGATGTGCTCCTCGCTCACGCGCGGGCGGTGCGACACGACGGCGTGACCAAAGTCGCGAACGAGCACGACCAGAAGGACATCGAGAGCGCGTTCGCCCGGGCGAAAGCCGCGCTCTGCGGCGCCGGCGGAGCGTAAGGAAAAAAAGCGGCATCCAGCCGGTCGCGCGGGAGCGATGAAATCTCGCAACCGAGTCCAATGCGATCGCGCACCTTCTCTCTTCTCCTTGCTCTGCCGTCGATCGTCGTGGCGGCATCGACGCCGGCGCATCCGCCGCTCGCCGTGCCCAGCAACGAAGCGACGCAGGAGCAGCTCGACGACGCGTTCAAACAAGGTCGCGCGGCGCGGGCCGCGCTCGATTGGCTGGTGCACGCGGCGCCGGTCGCGCAGGAAATGGACGCCGGCCAATACCACGTCGCCTGCCTCATCAGCGCGCCGGAAGGGTACTACATGCCTAACGACGGCGGCGGCCTGCGCTGGCATGCGGTGAATGGCAACGCGCATCTTCGCGTGGTCGTGCGCGACGGCGCCGACGGCCGCGAAATTCCGTTGCTCACCGTGCGCGCGACGGTCTTGGACGAGAACGGCGCCGTCATGGAATCGGTGCCGCTGCCCTTCGGCTGGTACCCGCTGCTCAACGCTTACGCCGAGAATGTGTGGGTGCCGCGCACCGTCGCTACACCGTGCGCGTCGAGATCGAGCCGCCGCAATTTCACCGGCACGATCCTTACAACGGCGATCGCTACACCGAGCCGACGGTCGCAGAATTTTCCGGCCTAACGATTCATCCCGGCCGGCTCGGTAGCTCGCTCGCGACCCGCGAAACCAGTCAGCTCAGGCTCGCACGCGCGCAGGGCGACGCCTTCGCCGGGACGGTGAAAGCAATGTTCAAGCAGGCGAACGACGGCCACCAAAAGGAGATCGACGATTACCACGTCGTCTGCGCAGTCGAGTATGCGGAAGCGTGGTGGTTCTACCGCGACGGGAAAAACTTCGATTACAAATACGAGGAAGAGCTGAGCGCGAAGCACAACTGCCACGTCGAGATTGCGCCGGTCGACGCGCGCACGGGGCGCTTCCTGCCGGCGCCGAACGTCGCCGCCACCCTCATCGAAGAGGACAATGGGCAGTCGTTAGGCAAAGCCGGCGAGCATTTCATGTGGCACCCGTGGCTCTACCATTACGGCGACAACTGGCGCGTTCCGCACGGCGGGAATTACCGCATCATCGCGCACTTCGATCAGCCAAACTTTCGCCGTTACGGCCGCACCGCCGGCCGGCGTTTCACCCACGCGGTCGATCTCGCGTTCGGCCACATTCATATCAAGACCGGAGAAAAATGAAGCGCTCACTCCTATTTCTAATCTTGCTCCTCCTCCCTCTTTCGATCGCAAGGGCGCAGACTAACGAATCAGTCGGCGATCCGGAATCCTTCTACCGCGTTTATCAATACGACACGCCGCTCACCGGCTGGCTCGAGCTGAACCTCTGGAACACTTACATCCCGCAGAGCGATCTGAGCTACGATCACTTCGGTGAAGAACATCATCGCACTGGCCTGCTCGCGACCTCGATCGAGGCGGAGTACGGCCTCACGGATCACTTGTCAGTCGCCGGCTACGTCGATTTCGAAGATCCGCACGGCGGCGATTTTGAGTTCACCCGCGGCCGGGTCGAGGCGCGCTACCGTTTCGCACAGCGCTACGATTGGCCGGTCAACCTTGCCCTCTACGCGGAGTATTATTTTCCGCGCCACGATTTTTCCGACTCCCAGGAGATCGAGACCCGCATCATCGCGGACAAGGATTTGAACGACTACCGCGTCGCCCTCAACGCCATCTTCAGCAAGGACACGACCGGAAGCGAAGCGAGCAGCGAGGTGCGCGGGAGCCTCGCGGCGGGCGTCTATTGGCGGCGTTATCTCAACGTCCAGCCGGGGCTTGAGTAT
>DASXDC010000155.1:0-6350 GCA_036490855.1 Chthoniobacterales bacterium | reverse complement strand
CCGGTTCTCGCCGAAAATCCCGAGCAGCATCTCGACCTCCTCTGCGGTCGTGGCTTCATCGAGAGAAATGCCGACGCTATGCGGGCCGAAGGAACGCAGGTTGCAATTACGCTGGACGGCGCGACGAAGGAATTCCCCGCTCGCCCGCGTCCCGAGATTGATCCGGAGAGTGTCGAAGAATTGATGATGGGCCAGTCCGTACCCGAGCTGTTCGAGACCATCGGCGAGGCGGCAGGTGAGGTCGTGAACGCGGTGCGCGACCAGGCGCAATCCATGAGGCCCATGATAAACCGCGTACATCGAAGCCATGACCGCGAGAAGCACCTGGGCTGTGCAGATATTGCTCGTCGCTTTGTCGCGCCGGATATGCTGCTCGCGCGTCTGAAGCGCGAGTCGGTAGGCAGGGCGTCCCGCCGCATCGTGCGAAACACCGACGAGCCGGCCCGGCATGTGACGTTTATATTTGTCGCGGGTCGCGAAATACGCGGCGTGCGGACCGCCAAAGCCTAACGGCACTCCGAAACGCTGAGTTGTGCCGACAGCGACATCGGCGCCCAGCTCGCCGGGAGGACGGAGGAGCGTGAGCGCGAGAATGTCAGCCGCCACGATGGCGAGCGCGCCAAACTCGTGGGCCAAATTAATGAACGGCTCGTAGTCGAGGATGGCGCCGTCGGTCGTTGGATATTGCAGGAGAACTCCGAAAACCTTTTCGTTAGGCTGAAAGGTCGCGGCGTTCCCAACCACGATTTCGATCCCTAACGGTTGGGCACGGGTCCGGACGACTTCGATCGTCTGCGGGTGGCATAATTCGGAAACAAAGAAAGTCTCGCGGCCACTGACGACGGCATGGCAGAGCGCCATCGCCTCGGCGGCGGCGGTCGCTTCGTCGAGGAGCGAAGCATTGGCGATGTCGAGGGCGGTGAGATCGGTCACCATCGTCTGGAAGTTAAGGAGCGCTTCGAGGCGGCCTTGGGCGATCTCGGCTTGATACGGCGTGTAGGCGGTGTACCAGCCGGGGTTCTCGAGAATGTTGCGCTGGATGACCGGCGGGACGACGCAATCGGAGTAGCCGGCGCCGATGAAGCTGCGCACAACTTTGTTTTCCTGCGCGAGCCGTCGCAATTCGGCGAGCGCTTCCTGCTCCGATTTGCCGGCGGGAAGGTCGAGCGGAGTCGTTAGGCGAATATCCTTCGGAACCGTCGCGTCGATGAAGTCGGCCAGATTTTCAAAGCCGACCGCGGCGAGCATGGCGGCAACTTCCTCATCGTTAGGCCCGATATGCCGGCTAACGAAGCGGCTCATTTCCTTGGGCGCGAGAGGCGGGGTGGCGGAAGATTTTTTGGCTTGGGGAGGCGCGGTCTTCGTTGGCGCCTCGGTCTCGACGGAATCCATTGCGAATTCTACGGGGGAACCGGGGCGATTCAAGGAACCCGGCTACGCTCTCGTCGGATCTCGCCTCGATTATTCTCCGAAAGGCCGCACCGTCGTCTGGTAGGTCCGGACGCCGTGGCCGTGGAGACGAGCGAGCAATTCTTCGAGATGAGCGCGGTTGCGCGTTTCGATCGTGCAGAGGACGCTGACGGCCGAAATATCGGAGCTGGCGAAGGCCCGATCGTGCACGATCTGCTTTACGCTCGCGCCGGCGGCGGCAATTTGCGCAGTGAGATCTGCCAGACCGCCGGGACGATCGCTAATCACGGCGGTAAAACGCGCGAGACGGCCATCCGCGACCAAGCCGCGCTCGATGACGCGGCTGAGCACGTTGGGATCGATGTTACCGCCGCAAAGCAGAAGCACGACCCGCTGACCGATCAGCTCGGGGAGCTGATCGGAAAGACAGGCCGCGAGAGTGGTGGCAGCGGCACCTTCCACGATGCTCTTTTCCAACTCGACAATGCGGAGGATGGCGAGCGCGATTTGTTCCTCGTTTACGAGGACAACTTTGTCGGTGTGCCGGCCGGCAATCTCGAAAGCGTTGCCGCCGACCTGCGCGATCGCGAGACCATCGGCGAGCGTCGGGTTGGTCTCGATCCGGACCGGTTTTC
The DNA here is from genome assembly GCA_036490855.1 of Chthoniobacterales bacterium. Lineage (GTDB taxonomy): Bacteria > Verrucomicrobiota > Verrucomicrobiia > Chthoniobacterales > UBA10450 > Palsa-1392. The sequence continues at coordinate 4,305 of DASXDC010000155.1, read as the reverse complement.
CCTCGCGCATCGCGGCGAAAAAACTGGCGACGTGATCCGCCTCGACCGCGATGATTTTTGCTTGCGGGTGCAACGTTTTCACCGCGAGCGAAACACCGGCGAGGAGACCGCCGCCGCCGACCGGGACGATGACCGCGTCAAGATCCGGCACCTGCGCGACACCTTCGAGGCCGGCCGTGCCCTGGCCGGCGATGATAGCGGGATCATCGTAGCCATCGATTTAGGCAAATCCTTTCTCCTGCGCGGTCTCATGGGCGCGAATTCTAGCTTCGGCAAAAGCGTTCTCGTGCAGGACGACAGTCGCGCCTAGCTTCTGGCAATTGTTGATCTTAATGAGCGGCGCGAACCGCGGCATCACGACGGTGGCGGGAACGCCTAACGATCGCCCTTGGTAAGCGAGCGCCTAGGCGTGGTTGCCAGCGGAGGCGGCGATGACGCCGCGCTCTTTTTGTTCGCTCGGCAACTGCGCGAGAGCGTTGCGCGCGCCGCGTTCCTTGAAGCTGCCGGCCCGCTGCTGATTATCGAGCTTGCAGTAAATTTCGAGCCCGGTGAGCTCGCTCAGGGCAATCGATTTTCGACAGGGAGATTGATAGACGGCGCCCTGGATGCGGCGGCCGGCTGCTTCGATATCGGAGAAGGTAATCAGAGGCGTGAATGTTTAACCGCTCCACCGTTACAGCGAAGGAGAGCCGGAGAAAAGCGCTCCGTTGCCTAACGACGTGTGAATCGCGCGGCGCGCTTCAGTCGCCGTCGAGCACCTCGCGCACCTTGCCCGCGAGCTGATCGGCACTGAAAGGCTTCGGAAGGAAACACATTCCCGGCTCGCGCCGATCGCGGGGATGAAGCGATTCTTCGAGGTAGCCGGAAATGAAAATGACTTTCGTCTCGGGGCTGATCTCGTGCAGCCAGTTTGCGAAATCGCGTCCGCTCATTTCCGGCATCACCATATCAGTCAGGACGAGATCGACTTTCGGCGCGTGGCGTTTGCTGATGAGGCGTTTCGCGTCGTTGCCATGGGCGGCTTCGAGCACTTCATAACCGAGATTCCGCAGGAGGCGGACGGAAAGATGACGCACCCCGACTTCATCCTCCAGGACGAGAATGGTCTCGATACCGGTAACGATTTTGCGCTGGCCCGGTTTCCGATAACCGGCCGACGGAGGCGGTGCGACTCGCGGCAGAAAAAGCCGAAAGGTGGTGCCGTGCCCAAGTTCGCTCTCGGCGCAGATGTGGCCGCCACTTTGCCTAACGATGCCGTAACTGGTGGCGAGCCCGAGCCCGCTGCGATGTTCCTCTTCCCTGGTGGTAAAGAATGGCTCGAAGAGACGCGCCTTCACCTCCTCGTTCATCCCGGCGCCATCATCGGCGAGGGCGATCACGACATATTCGCCTGAGAGCAGCTCCGCTCCGGCGCAAAGCGAGGAAGCCCCCGGCGCGATTGCGACGGTCGAAGTCGTAATCGTGAGGCGGCCGCCTTTGCGCATTGCATCGCGGGCATTGACCGCGAGGTTGAGGATGATCTGCGTTAATTGATGAGCGTCGACCCTGATGTGGGCGCCTTCTTTGAGATGATGAAGCTGGCAAACGATCGAGATGTTGTCGCCGAGAAGCCGGAGGATGGAACGCTCGAGATTGCTGATGAAAGTATTGACCTCGAGCACAGTCGGCTCGAGCGACTGGCGGCGGCTGAAGGCGAGCAATTGATTTGTTAAGGCAGAGGCCCGCCCGGCGGCGTCCCGGATTTCCTTGAGCTGGTTTTCGACACGTCCCTTTACCGTCGGTTCGGAGAGGAGAAGATCGCTGTAGCCGAGAATCGTGGTGAGAAAATTGTTGAAGTCGTGCGCAACGCCGCCGGCTAACTGGCCGAACGCTTCCATGCGTTGCGAGCGGCAGGCCTGCGCCTGCAACTGCCTGCGCGTGGTCACATCCATCAAGGTGCCGACGAAGCGAATGGCGGCGCCGCGGGCGTCGCGCAAGATCAGCGCCCGCTCGAGGATGTGCGTGTATTCGCCATCATGGCGGCGGAAACGATATTCATCCATCCACCGCTCGGCCGGGCCCCCGAAGGCTTCGCGCAGACTTCCCTGGATCCGCGCGAGATCATCGGGATGAATCTGGGCAAACCAAAAACCGATCTTCTTGCAAGCCGCTGTCGGCTCCGGCCCGAGTAGACTCTCCCGCGCGCCGGTCCAGAGAAGCGCGCCGCGAACTACATCCCAATCCCGAACCGCATCACTCGTCGCCCGGCTAACGATTTCAAAATAGTCTGAGCCCGCTGCCGCAAAGTTTTCGAAGTGCGCTTTTTGGTTTTGTGAGGCGCTTTCATTGGGTTCAGTTTTTCTGGGCAAATGCAGGGTTGGTTTATGAGTTGCTGTTGCCATGCGGACACGGCCGCGGCCGCGCTGCAGTCAAAGCTAGTTCTGTGCCCCAATCGACGCGACGACCGCGCAAAATCCCCTTGCCTTTCAACCATATCGAAAATATGGCTGCGCCTGAAGTGATGCCGACTGATCCCAGCCGTCCTTTACAGAACCAAAAGGCGCTTGTCACCGGAGGCAGCTCTGGGATCGGCGAAGGCTGCGCCCTCGCGCTCGGAGCAGCCGGCGCCGCCGTCGTGGTCAATTATCATTCCGATGCCATCGAGGCGGGACGCGTCGTCTCCGCGATCCGCGCCGGAGGCGGCGAAGCCTGCTCGATTCAGGCCGACGTGAGCAAAGAGGCCGACGTCCAGACGATGTTCGCGGAAGCGATCAAGCGCTTCGGCACGCTCGACATTTTAATTAACAACGCCGGCCTGCAACAGGATGCGGCCTTCCACGAGATGACGCTCCAGCAGTGGGAGCGGGTGATTAAGGTCAATCTCACCGGGCAATTTCTCTGCGCGCGCGAAGCGGCCCGCGAATTTCTCCGCCGTGGCGTGGTGCCGGAGGTCTCGCGTGCGGCGGGGAAAATCATTTGCATGAGCTCGGTGCACGAAGTGATTCCGTGGGCCGGGCACGTCAACTACGCAGCTTCGAAAGGCGGCATCATGCAGTTGATGAAAAGCATGGCGCAGGAGCTCGCGCCAAAAAAAATCCGGGTCAACAGCATTGCGCCGGGAGCGATCAGGACGCCGATCAACCGCGCCGCCTGGGAAAAGCCGGAAGCGCTCGCTGCGCTCCTCACGCTCATTCCCGACGGACGCATCGGCGAGCCGGAGGATATCGCGCGAGCGGCGGTCTGGCTCGCATCGGACGCGTCGGATTACATCACCGGTGCAACCATTTTTGTCGACGGCGGGATGACGCTTTACCCGGGCTTCGCGACCGGCGGCTAACGAACGGCCTTCGTGAATCTGAAGCTGCAGGAGCTGGCCGAAACATGCGCAGGCGAGATCGTGGGCAACTCCAGCCTAACGATCAGCGGTGCGGCCTCGCTCGCCGAGGCAACGATTGGCGAAATCACCTTTTATGGTGATCCTCGCTACCTCGCGGCCTTTCGTCGTACCCGCGCTTCGGCTGCGTTTGTGCCGCGGGATTTCACCGAGCAGATCGTTCCGGCTCAGATTCGGGTGGAACATCCGAGCAAGGCCTTCGAGCAGGTGGTGCTGAAGTTTGCGCCGCAGCCGATCGCTTTCCCAGCGGGAATTCATCCGGGCGCGGTTGTCGCCGATGGAGTTTCGTTAGGCAAGGACGTTGCGATTGGGGCGCATGCCGTGCTCGAGCCCGGCGTGCGGGTCGGCGACGGCACGCGGATCGGCGCAAATAGTTACCTCGGGCACGAAACCACGATCGGAGCCGGCTGCGTGATTTATCCCAGCGTCACCATCCGGGAGCGGGTTAAGATCGGGAGGCGGGTCATCGTTCATAGCGGCGTCGTGATTGGCTCCGACGGCTTCGGTTTCGAGATGGCGAGCGGCGGTCACAAAAAAGTGCCGCAGATCGGCATCGTGCAAATCGACGACGACGTTGAGATCGGCGCGAACGCAACGATCGATCGGGCCCGCTTTGGTCGGACTTGGATCCAGGAGGGCGTGAAGATCGATAATCTGGTGCAGATCGCGCATAACGTTGTGATTGGGAAACATTCGATCATCGTCGCGCAAGTAGGGATCGCGGGGAGCGTGCGAATCGGGGCCGGCGTGGTGATCGGTGGGCAGGCGGGGATCATCGGGCACATCGAGATCGACGACGGCACCATGATCGGCGCACAGAGCGGTGTCTCGAAAAGTCTGCACGGTGGCACCTGGTGGGCCACGCCGGCGGTGCCTTTGAAGGAATCGATGCAGCATCTCGCGTGGGTGCGTCGCCTCGGAAAATTATTTGA
>DASXDC010000154.1:0-5810 GCA_036490855.1 Chthoniobacterales bacterium | reverse complement strand
AGTAGTCCACTCTGCCGGAGAAGGCTGGGGTTTGCTGATTGTTTCTCAGAATCCAGACGTCGGTCGTGGTGCCGGTGTCGTTATCATCCAAAGCGTAAAAGCGGCCGCTGACCTTGTAGGTGCCTTCTCCTGGAGCCGTGAAACGCAGAACGGCATATTCACCATTCACCGCGGGATGCATGCTAAGAACATGGGCCGGAAGGATGGCGCGATTCGGCCCATGAGTTAGGACGGGAACGGAACGAGAGACATGGCAGATAAACGGGAATCCGCTCGCACTCGACCAGCCAAAGATATCGGGAGGATCATTCAAAGGCGTCGTCGCCAGAAGAAATTTATCAGTCAGAGATTTCTTCCAACCGTAGCTCCAGACTCCGGAAGGATTGGTGGCATCCGGGTTGACGCTGTCATTGAATTCGGAGGCGGCATCCCAACAGGAAATATTTGGCGAGGCAAGGGTGACGGAAACTGGGAGCGAGATCAGCGAGGGAAGGACGATAGCCAAGACCCGGCGTCGGTCGGAAATGATTTCCGCAAACCGGCCGTGTTGTCTGCGCTTTGTTCCGGGACGGATCAGGTTCATAACATTCATAACCGGCTGTGCGCGGCATCTTGCGGATCGGGGCTGGATCTGTCAATCGCCCAAACCAACGGACGCACCACGGCAGCGCCCCGGACTTGATCTCGAAAAGGTCGCTTACTGACTCACGCCCGGCGCGAGAGAAGCCACGATCCTTTTGAAACGCGGCCTGCGTCGGAGATCGTCCCACATCGGAGAAAGCTTCAGTTCTCCATAACTCAAAGTACCGGGCACTTTCGCGACGATATCGAGCTGGTCGCAGGCCAGCGCGGGCTCGCCGGACCACGCATAGATGTTCGCGAGAAATTCGATCGTGTGCGCGCCATTGATCGGGTCCCGGCTAAGAGGAAGCATCTCCGCGGCGCGGCGGCCTTCGCGAATCGCGTCCTCTTTTCGACCGAGACCGGCATCGATCAGCCCGAGGACGCTGAGAGCGGGCCCGAAGTCTGGCGCGGAGACGACCTTGCGCTCCTGCTCGGCGCGAGCGGCTTTGAAAGCCCGCGCGGCGGCGGCGGTATCGCCCCTGATGCGGGCGGCAAAGCCTTCCCAGAAGATTCTTCGTAATTGCAGCGAGCCAGGGCCGTAGCTGCCGTCGCCAAGCGCGGCGATCGCGCGATCGATCGTAGCGCGGTCGCGCTCGCAGAAGGCGAGGAGAGACCATACCCCGGCGATATCGGAAGCGGCTCCGGGATCTTTTGCGAGGATCGAAGCGATGACGGCGTGGAGCGGTCGGGTGTTGGCATGCCACTTGAGATCGATCAGGCCCCGCTCAAGACGCAGGTTGGAATTGTCAGGCTTGATGAGAAGAGCGCGGTCGAGAAGAGTCGCGGCATCGCGATAGCGGTGGAGCAATTCGTAGGAAAGAGAAGTTTCCTTAAGCAGGTAAATGTCGCGCGGAGCGAGCGAGATGGCGTTCTCGAATTCCTGGGCGGATTGGTCCCATTTTCCCTGCTGGCGATAGATTTCACCGGCGAGGGCGAAGATACCGGGATGGTTAGGCAAAGTGTCGCGCGCAATCGTCAGCTCGCCCAGCGCCGCGTCGTAAGCGAGATAGCCCTGGTATAAATGGCGGGCCCGGGCAAGGTGCGCTTCGCCGGCATTAGGCTGAAGTCTCAAGGCGGTGTTCACGGCGGATTCGGCTAACGAGAGACGCGTCGAGGTGCGGTCGAAGCCGAGGGAGTAAAGCGAATCGTGGGCAGACGCGAGCCGGCACCAGGCAGAGAGGAAATTCGGATCGCGCGCCACCGCTTCGGCGAGGAGTTGCGCGGCCTGGAGGAGTTTCTCCTTGCCGCGAGGGCTGGAGGATATCTCTCCCAGCAATATATTTGCCTGCACGCTCAAGGCGAAAGCCGCCAGGTCGTGCGTCGGCGTTTGCTCGATCGCCGCTTTTTCGGGCGGTGCGATTTTGGCGTTCAACTGTTCGGCGATGGTCTGCGCAATTTCGCTCTGGATGGCGAAGATGTCGTCGACCGGCCGATCGTAGCTCTGCGCCCATCGATACAAATTGGTCCGGGCATCGACCAACTGCGCGCTGATGCGGACTTTCTGCCCGACGACACGGACCGCGCCTTCGACGATAAAGGCGACACCCAACTCGCGAGCGATCGAGCGCAAATCGCGCGCTTTGCCCTTGCCGTATTGCATCACGCTGCTGCGGCTCACGACCTTGAGATCGGCGATGCGGGCGAGCTTTGTCAGCAGCTCATCCTGCACGCCCTCGGTGAAATTAGCGCCGCCGTTTTCATCGCTCAGATTTTGAAATGGCAGAACGGCGAGACTCTTGGATGGCACACCGGCAAAGGGTGGCGACACCGGGCGTGCGCGCGAGAAGAAATAGCCGACGACCAGCGCGGCGATCGCCAAGCCGATAATCACAAAGGCCGTCCGCGCCCGGTGCCGTGGCACTGCCTCCAATTTCGCCGCGATTTCCGCCGCCGCAGGGCGCGCGGCGGATTCCGGCGCCAGCATCGCCACGAGCAGGGAAATGAAAGACGCCGGGACCCGCGCGGCTTTGAGCTGGGCGACCGGTGGCCGGGCGGGCGCAGTTTCGCCAAAGGGCAATTGGGCGGTGAGCAAAAACCACAAGGTCGCGCCTAACGAATATATATCCGACCGGACATCGACCGGAGAGCGGGCGAGTTGCTCCGGGCTGGCGAAAGCGGGCGTCCCGATAAATCCGCCATCGGTCAGGGACCGCCAATCGCTTGTTTCGCCTAATGCCTTGGCCAAACCGAAATCGATGATCTTGATTGCAATCTCATCCGGCCCATCGCTCTCCGTGATCATGATGTTGGCCGGTTTCAGGTCGCGATGGATCACGCCATTTTTTTCCGCCACGACGAGTGCGCCGGCGATCTGGCGCGCGATCTCGCGCACCTTTTGCGCTGGGAGCGGGCCGCTCCGCCGGACACAGTCCTCGAGTGTTTCCCCCTCGATCAATTCCATCGCGCAAAAGCATTGACCGGTTTCTTCGTCGATCCCCAACTGATAAACGGTGGCGACATTCGGATGGCGCAGGGAAGCGGCCGCCCGCGCTTCACGCATAAACCGCTCGCGCGCCATCGAGCTGAAGCGGGCGAAATCGGCATCGATCAGCTTGAGGGCGACGGGACGATTCAGAGACGCATCATGCGCGCGGTAAGTGACACCCATCGCGCCTTGGCCGAGGATCCAGGGCGCGCCATCTTCATGCCGCTCGATCCGATAGATGCCTAACGAATCGGGAACTTCGATGGGAGAGGGATCAGCCGCTCCGCCCAGTCCGGCGCGAAGATAACAGGCGAGGCAGCCTAGATCCCCCGAGGCCGTGGTTTCAATGCGCGCGCCGCAGGTTTGGCAGATCGCGATATTCTTCGGGGGTGGAGGCATGGCGTCGTTAGGCTAAGGCCAGCACCTGGCAAAGGTAGCGCAGTTCCTCGTCCACCTCTCCCGGCTCGAGCACTGTCCCCCGTACTTCTTCCCGCAGAATCGTGCGATAGCGGATCCGCAAACGAGCCACATCGCTCCGCAAAGTGCCCGCGCCGCGATTCAGTCGCAGCGCGATTTCTTCATAGGGAACGGCCTCTTCGCTCGTGCCGGCGAGATAAAGACGGACTGCAGCGAAGAGCGCCGGTTTGCCCGCCAGAGCGCATTCCTGAGCGAGCCGATCCATCGTTTGCCGGAGGAGCGCCGCCGCCCATTCACGATCGAAAAGGGCGGTCGCATTCCAGGCACCCGCGATCGCCACTTGTTTCTCGACCTCGGCAATGACCCGCTCATCAAAAAGCTCGCGGATTTGTCCGCCGCCCCGTTTTTGGGCCTGCATTCCGTCCTGCGCGTCCGCCACGAAATGCCTTAACGCGCCAAGGAGAAAAGAACGGAATCGGCCTTTCTCGCGATCGGCGCGCCGGAAAGCGCGATCACTGATGAGCTCGGCAAAAAACCCCTGGGTGAGATCCTGTGCGTCTTCTGAGCCAATGCCCTCGCGTCGGAGGAAGAGATAAAGCGGGCGCCAATAAATCCGGCATAAATCGGAGAGCGCCTCCCCGGCGGCCGCAGAAGGCTGCTGTGAATCGCCCGCCCTGAACACCATCGTCCAGCGGGTCGACACGAACTTCCCGTCGAGCAGAGCGGGAACGCGGTCAGCCGTCGACATCGGCGCCTGTTGTAGCGTTGCCCGTGAGAAAGACAAGAAGCAAACAGAGGTAGAAATTTGGGCGGTCGGACGTTATGAAATTGAGTAAAATGATTGTCCCTTTTCCCGAAGAACAGACCAACTCGATAATTGCCGAAGGATGGATTTTTCAGAGCGCGACGGAAACGTAGCCTGCCTGTCGAGGCCGTCCGAAGGAGTCTGCCGTCTCGGGGGAATCGAAGAATTCTCCGGGAAAGCAAAACAGCCGGGCCTCTTGCGAGACCCGGCTGCGATTGATTGCTTAAGTTAGCCTTTGGTCGCTGGACTTAGTAGTCCATACCGCCCATGCCGCCCATTCCACCCATGCCGCCCGGAGGCATGCCACCGCCTGCTTTCTCCTTCTCAGGAGCCTCGGTGATGACTGCTTCGGTGGTGAGAAGGAGACCGCTGATCGAAGCGGCATTTTGCAGCGCGCTCCGCGTCACCTTGGTCGGATCAACCACGCCCGCTTTCACGAGGTCGGCGTATTCGGCGGTGGCGACATTGTAGCCTTCGTTGCCTTTGCGCTTCTTCACTTCCTGCACGATAAGGGCGCCTTCCTGGCCCGCGTTATTGGCGAGGGTGCGAAGAGGCTCTTCGATCGCCCGGCGAATGATCGCTGCGCCGACCGCCTCATCGCCCTCGAGCTTGAGGTTATCGAGCGCTTTCTGGGCGCGGATAAGTGCGACACCGCCACCAGGGACGATGCCTTCCTCGACTGCGGCGCGGGTCGCATGGAGAGCGTCCTCGACGCGGGCTTTCTTTTCCTTCATCTCCGTCTCGGTCGCGGCGCCGACATTGATAACAGCGACACCACCGGCGAGTTTCGCGAGGCGCTCCTGGAGTTTCTCCCGATCGTAATCGGAAGTCGTCTCCTCGATCTGACGACGGATCTGCGAGACCCGACCCTGGATGTCGGCCTGTTTGCCTTCGCCTTCCACGATCGTGGTGTTCTCCTTGTCGATCGTGACGCGCTTGGTACGCCCTAAGTCCTCGAGTTTTACATTCTCGAGTTTGATCCCAAGATCTTCGGTGATGCAACGGCCGCCGGTGAGGACCGCGATGTCTTCGAGCATCGCCTTGCGACGATCGCCGAAGCCCGGAGCTTTAACGGCTGCAACCTGCAACGTTCCGCGGAGTTTGTTCACGACCAGAGTCGCGAGCGCTTCGCCTTCTACGTCTTCCGCGATGATAAGGAGCGGACGACCGGCTTTCGCGACCTTCTCGAGGAGCGGGAGCATGTCCTTCAAGCTCGAGATTTTCTTCTCGTGAATGAGGATGTAGGGATTCTCGAGCATCGCTTCCATCGCTTCGGCGTTCGTCACGAAGTACGGAGAGAGATAGCCCTTGTCGAACTGCATGCCTTCGACCACGTCGAGGCTGGTTTCGATCGACTTCGCTTCTTCCACCGTGATCGTGCCATCCTTGCCGACTTTGTCCATCGCGTCGGCGATAATCTCACCGATCGTCTTGTCCCAGTTAGCCGAGACCGTCGCGACCTGCGCGATTTCGCTGCGGTCACTGACTTTCTTCGAGATCTTACCGAGCTCGGCGACGATCGCTTCGACCGCCTGGTTA
>DASXDC010000153.1:0-2582 GCA_036490855.1 Chthoniobacterales bacterium | reverse complement strand
GAGCAGGGGATGCGGGTGATCGTTTCCCGCCTCGGTGCGGAACTCGTTAGTCTGGCGCGCCGGGACGCGGAAGGGGGATGGATCGGTTTTCTCTACCGTGATGATGATATTACCGCCCCTGCACGAGGCTGGGCGAATCATGCGACAGTCATGGGTTACTTCCTGCACCGGCTAAAGAACGAGCGAAGCCTGTATCGTGGCCGCGAGATTCGCGGCGGCGCGCACAGTTTTCTCCGACACAAGATCTTTCGCGATGTGAGCGCCGAACTCGGGGAGGAGGATGCGGCCCTGACCTATCGCCTTGCGCCTAACGAAATTGAGCCAGAGGAATATCCGCTCCAAGTCTCCCTCGCCCTGACCTATGCGATTGCGGCCGGTCAACTCGAGATCACGTTTTGTTTTCACAATCATGAATCGGAATTAACGGCGCACCTGGAGTTCGGACTCCATCCGGGTTTTGCCGCAAGCCGTTTCGACACCTTCCAACTCGACATGCCCCCCGGCCGCTATCGACGCTGGTTCTCACCCGAAAATTATCTCAGTGGAGAGACGACGGAGATCGAACATTCGGGTGGAGAAATACCATTCGCGCGCGAGGGACTGCCCGGTTCCTACATTCTCGAGTTCGTCGCGGTGCCGGAGCGCACCCTCATCTATCGCGATCCTCCGAGCGGCCGCCGTGTCGCACTCGATTTCAATTCCGTTCCTTATTTCACCCTCTGGTCCGATGGCGGTCCGTTTCTCTGCGTCGAGCCGTGCTGGGGCCTGACGGATCGACACGAGCAGCGGCCGTTCGAGAAAAAGGATGGGATCCAGACGAGTTCGCCGGGCGGCGATCTCAAAGCCCGCCTCGGGATCGCGCCGGCGTTCGTCGTTAGTCGTTAGGCCATTTCAGGGCGAATAAGTCCGGACGACAGGAATCTTGCGTTCCCCTTCGGCCGGAATTTCATCGCGCACGACCGACTGGTGGTCGGGGACGTCAACTTCGACCTCGTTTCGATGTCTGAAGCTGGCGCAGGACGGCAGCACCAAAGCCGCCACAAAAGTCAGCAGCATTAATAGTTTCATCACCCTATGATCGTCGCGCGGCGGGCGCTCGACAACGATTTATCCGCTCGTGCCGCGCAGGATCGAGACCGGCGAGAGCAGGCCGGCGCGACGGGCCGGGACATAGCTGGCGATCACGACCGCGATGAGCGCGAGCAGGATGGCCCAGAGATAATGCCTCCAATCCCAGGTGACGAGAAAATGATTGGCGTAGATCAGCCCGCGGACGCGAATCGGGATGTGCGCCACCCCGAGAGTAAGTAAGGCGCCGAATCCGCAGCCGGCGAGCGAACCAGCGCCCGCAATCATCGCACCCTGCCAGAGAAAAATCGCGCTGATGTCGCCGCGCCGATAACCAATCGAGCGCAGGATCGCGATCTCCTTCGTCTTCGAGAGCACCGTCATGGTCAGGACGTTGAAAATTCCAAATCCGGCCAGGAGGATAATGAGCGAGACGGTGATCGCGGCCGAGAGCCGAATGGTGAGGAACAATTGCAGATTGGCTTCCTCGCGTTCCTGCCAGCTTTCCGTGTCGTGCTGGAAGAGCGATTCGAAATGCGACGCGAGCTCAGGCGCGCGGTCCGGATCGCGCAGCTTGTAGATGATGAGCGAGGTCGAGTAGGGCCGTTTCAAAAGGCTCTGCGCGACTTTGATGTGGCAATAAATTCGGCCGGAATCGACCACGCCAACTCCACTCCGCGCGGTCGCGGCGACGACGAAGCGCCGATATTCGCCATCGGGTGAGAGGAGTTGGACCGATTCGCCCGGCTCCACTTGCAGCGAGTCGGCCAGTTTGGAGCCGATGATGATCGAGTTCGAATTGTTGCGGAAATCGTCGAGCGAACCGGCCTCGATTTGCTGCGCGAGGTTTGTCGTCTGGAGGTGCAACGGCAGATCGATTCCAAACAGATCCACCGTCGCATTCTGAAACCCGGCGCGCGCGCTCAGCGTCCCGCGCAAGACCGGCGAACAGGCGACGACGTTCGAGAACTGCCGGCTCACGCGCATGATTTCCGCCGCATTATCGATTCCCTCGAAGAGCCGGCGATGTTGCGGGTGCACCGGAAGGGAAGGGAGGGCGTTACTGACCTCGAGAGTTTGCACCCGGGCCCGCATCACGAGGGCGCCATTACTGCCGAGGGTGGAATCGATGAAGCTCTTCGCGAAGCCCTGCGTCTGCGCCTGGGTGCAGATAAAAATCGCGACGCCGAAAACCACGCCGCCAAGGCTGAGGAAAAAGGCGCGTTTGCGATTTCCGATGAAACGCAGCGCGATGTAGAGCGTCGACCTCACCGTCCCGACGCCGCTTGTTCTGGACCGACGTAGCGTTGCCTAACGAATTCCCCGGGCCGGAGCCGATCCTGATCCGCTATCACGACGTGTGCTCCTTCCTTTATCCCCTCGAGGGCTTCGGCGAATTCCAAGGTGCGATAGCCGACCTTGATCGTGTGCGCCTCGACGATGCCGTGCGCTACCACCAGCACCTGATCGACGAGCAAGGCGCGCGTCGGAACAAGCAGCGCTTTCTCGCGCCG
>DASXDC010000152.1:0-2267 GCA_036490855.1 Chthoniobacterales bacterium | reverse complement strand
CCGACTGTCTGCGCCTGACGATCGGGACCGAGGCGGCCAATCGAGGGGTCATCGAAGCGCTGGCCGCTTTCATGAAGGACTTCGGTCATGGTCGATAGACTCGGACCCGAATTGGCCGAACCTGTTTTCGATTGCGTCGCCATCGTCGGCGTCGGGTTGATCGGGTCCTCGATCGCCCGGGCGGCTCGGCGGGTCAGGGCCGCGGGCGCGATCGTTTTGGCCGACGCCGCTCCGGAAGTCCTGCGACGCGCGGAGGCGCTCGGCCTCGGCGACGAATATCTTCCGACGGCGTCCGCCGCCGCGCGCGCGGATCTGGTGATTTTTTGCGCGCCCGTCGGCGCGAACGAGGCGATCGCTTTGGAGGTGGGTCCCACGCTGAAGCCGGGCGCCGTCGTGTCCGACGTAGGCTCCGTGAAAACGGACGTGATCGACGCGATCGCGCCCCATCTGCCGGAACATGCCCATCTGGTTCCCGCGCATCCCGTGGCCGGAACGGAACAATCCGGCCCGGAGGCGGGATTTGCGACGTTGTTCGTGAACCGGTGGTGCATATTGACGCCCCCGGAAGGGACTTCGACCGAAGCGGTCGCGAAGCTCGGTCGGTTCTGGCAGGCGCTGGGATCCAATATCGAAGTGATGTCCGCTGCGCACCACGATCTGGTCCTGGCCATCACCAGCCATGTTCCGCATCTCATCGCCTACAATATCGTCGGCACTGCCGCCGACCTCGAGGAAGTCACGCGATCGGAAGTGATCAAATTTTCCGCTGGCGGATTTCGCGATTTCACGCGCATAGCCGCGTCGGATCCAACGATGTGGCGCGACGTGTTCCTTCACAACAAGGAGGCAGTGCTGGAGATGCTCGGGAGATTCAGCGAGGATCTGACCGCGCTGCAACGGATGATTCGCCGCGGCGACGGCGATGGCCTGTTCGATCTCTTCACCCGGACCCGCGCGATCCGCCGGGGGATCGTCGAACTCGGCCAGGAAACCAGGGCGCCTGATTTCGGACGCAGAGCCGCGCAGGATGGCGACGGATGAGCGTGGAGGCTATGGCTCGGCGCACGGTTTTGGAATCGAGCCCGACGCCCGACCTCCACGGCGACATGTGGGTTTTCGGCTATGGCTCGCTGATCTGGCGGCCCGGATTCGATTTCAGCGCCCGTCGGAGAGCGGTGGTGACGGGATGGCGACGACGCCTGTGCATTTATTCGCACCATTACCGCGGGACGCCCGATCGGCCCGGACTTGTCCTCGGGCTCGACGAAGGGGGCGAATGTGCGGGCGTCGCCTATCGCGTCGACGCCGGCCTTCGCGACGAGACGATCAAATATCTGCGCGACAGGGAATTGGTGACCAACGTCTACATCGAGCGAGAGGTCCGTGCGACCCTCGAAGGCGGCGAAAGCGTAAAGGCTCTCGCCTATGTCGCGGATCGCGAACATGGGCAATATGCCGCCCCGATGGAGCGCGAGCGCCTGCTCGCTCTGGTCATGCAGGGCGTCGGTCGGTTCGGGGACAATGCTGAGTATGTCTTGAATACGCGGGAGCATTTGCACGAACTCGGCATTCCCGATCCGGAGCTCGACTGGCTCGCGGAGCAGTTGCGCGATCGCTAGGCTCCGTCATTGCGAGTTCCGCACCGGCCTCCGCCTTTCGCGGGACGAACGGCTGCATTACTTCTCCTTTTCCCTACCCCTGGGTTGCTTCGCAACTTCGCTCGTCGCAACTTAGCTCCTCGCAACGACGATCCAGCGCGATCGAGGCTGCTGGCGGCCGGAGCCAACGGTTGCGGAATAAAGGCGGCCTCCAAGCCTTTTTCCAAGCTTCTCCAAAACTCGCGTGTTTTGCTCCAAGCTTTTCCAAACAAATCTTTGGCGGTTTCGTGGAATTTCAAGGGGTTACAAGGTTTCCAAACGCCCTTTGATGCTTTCCAAATTTTTCGCCTCGGGCCGCCCCCCTTTTGCCGCATTGCCTGATTTGACGATATAGTTAAGTAGATAGCGCGTTTCATCGCGGAGCAGCGACCCAGATCGAGAGAATTTTGAACCTGACAGACAATCCGGTTTTTGGGAAGAAATATCCGTAATTCTCCTGAGCCGTCATTGGCAGGTTCCGCACCGGCCTCCGGCAGCAGGCCGGCCCTTGCCGTGGAGGCGCTGCCCGCCGCTCCCGGGGCGATTTCGCGCGATCCGGGCGGATTATTCTTTAGTCGTATAGTCCCCCTCAATTTATCGCCGGTTGCGAGCCAAATTCGGGGCCTGCCG
>DASXDC010000151.1:0-13760 GCA_036490855.1 Chthoniobacterales bacterium | reverse complement strand
CAGATCGCCGAATGCCACGCGCTCATCCACGAGGTTGAAATGGAAATGCGCTGTGCGTTCCAGGATCCCTACCGTGCCTACCAACGGGTCATGTTCCGACGTGAAAATCCGTCGGCGGCTGCCGCGGCCGAAGCCCGCGTCCCGCGCGATGGCGGCTTGGCGGGCCGGAGACTGAGCGATTTCGAAAAGGAAGCGCTCTTCCAAGAATGGGTGCAGCGATCGCTCGGGACCAATCCGGACAAGATGGACGACGAGGCCTACTCGACTTCCTTTGAAGCTTTCAAGTCGCACATGTTTCAGGCCATGCCGACGGAGTCGCCGCCTGCCGTCCAGCGAGCGGCACGCCGAGAGCGTGTGATGGAGCAGGAAGAGGCGAGCACAGAGGAAGAAGAGGCGCCGGAGGTTGACCGGCGGCTCAGGGAATTATATCGCCGACTCGTTAGGCGATTGCATCCCGATCTGCGAGCCGATGGCAACGCGGCTGTCGGCGCACTCTGGCACGAGGTGCAGGAAGCTAATGCGGCGGGCGACGTCGCGCGGATGGAAATTCTGCTCGCGCTCAGCGACATCGAGACGAGGCGCACCGCCGATCAATCCGTTTCGCAGATGCGCGCGCTCCTCGCAGAGCTGGAGCGGGCTCTCCGTGCGCTCGAGAAAAACCTGCGCGAGGCGGAAGGCGAGGACGCCTGGGATTTCGCCCACCTCGGCCCGAATGCGGACCTGCGCCGGCGGGTGGAGCTGGACCTGAAACGGGATTTGGCCCATCGAAGTTCCCGACTCGAGCTCCTTCGCCGCACGATCGCGGAATGGGCGCACGGTCCCCTCCCGAACCGCAGCGTCAGGCTCGTGTGTCCTTAACTTGCCTAACGAAAAGCGTCGTCAGCACCACGGCGCCGGGATGCCCGTCGTTGCATAGCACGGGTCGGAATAACCCAGCCGCTGCAGAATGGGCGCAAAGATCCGATCGAGCTCCCGGATTGTCTCGGATTGCAATTTCTCGCGGTGATCGCCGGGCGTGACCTTGCGTTTGTGCGACCAGACATCCTCTTTTTCCTCGGCTGCGACGCTGTTCGCGTGCCGGGCGGCGACGACGGCGCGCGTTTCCTCCGGTTCGGTAAGATCGAAGGCGCCGATGATTTTTTCCAGCCAGGAAGGGAACGAGAGCACCATCTCCTCATAGGAAACGGCGATTGTATTTGGCCGGTCGAGCAGCTCGGTGAGATAGCGCTCGTAGCGATCGAGCACGTTGCCGACATGCTCCTTGTAGCGCGAGCCGATGCCGTAATCGCCGCGATATTCGTAGAAGGCGGCGCTCACCATATCGAGCACGAACCGGTCAATCCCCGCTTCCGCGATCGCTTTGCGATAACCAGTATGCCGCTCGACCTCACCCGCGTGCATGTAGCAGTAGGAGAAAAACATCGAGACGAGCACATCGCGCGGATCGCGCAGATGGAGAATGATGCTCGCTGTCTCAATCGCCCGGCTCGGAACGAAAAAACGGATCGGCCCAAAGCAGCCGCGCTTTTTCGCGATGAAATCCTCGCCGGCAAACATTCGCTCGAAGGGGAGCTGTCTCTTGCTCTCGTTAGGCGAATAATAGCGGACACGGTTCAGCTCGCAGATGTCCTTCAGGACACGATGCAGCACCATCGAGCCTGCCTTGTGCGTCGTGTAGGCGATGAGGTTGCGCTGCGGATCGCGCCATTTGTTGCGGAAAATCATCGGAACGCTGCCGGGCGTCATCCCAAGTTTGTTTTTGCCGGACGCTTTGTCCATTGTTTCAGATGAACTGGCGGCTCTTCACGTGTGTTTTCTTTGCCGCCCTCTGCTCCGCTTCTCTCTGGGCCGCGCCGCCGCCCGATCCCACGATCGCCGCCCTCTATCGCCGGGGGCTGGCCGGCGATCCGCAGGCAGTCCAGGATTGCATCGCCGCCCTCGAGCAACGGCTTAGTGCTTCGCCTAACGACCAACTGGCGCGCGTCTATCTCGGCAGCGCCTACACTTTGCGGAGCCGCGACCTCGGTTTCGGCAAAGCCAAACTCGGTGCTCTGCGCAAGGGAATCGCACTGATGGATGCAGCGGCGGCGGCCGCGCCTAACGACGCCCACGTCGCCCTCACTCGTGCCGTCACGACCGAAGCGCTCCCGTTTTTCCTCGGGAGGCGGCAGGCGGCCCGCGAGCAGCTTTTCGCGCTCGTGGCGATGATCGAAAAAGATCCCGCGCGACTGCCGCCGGACGATCGCCAACTGCTCTACCTCAACGCCGGCGAAGCTGCCGCGCGTGCGGGCGACAAGCGGCGGGCGCGGGAGTTGTGGGAGCGTGGCCTAACGATCGGCGGCGACGCCAGACTTGACGCCGAGATCAGGGCCGCACTCCGTCGCTAGAGAAGCCCCGCCGCAACAAATCTTTCCTGCTTCCGCGCTTTCCTGATTAGATTCGACCGATGCAGCAAGATCTTGAGCGCGTTCTCTTCGACGAGCCGACGATTCTGCGACGGTTGGATGAACTGGCGGCCGAAATCTCGGCGGAATACCAAAGCCGCGAGCTGACCGTGATCGCCGTCCTCAACGGCAGCATCATCCTGATGGCCGACCTGCTCCGCCGCATCCCGCTGCCGCTGAAACTCGATTGCCTGAGCGTCGCCAGCTATCACGGCGGGACCACGAGCAGCGGCGAAGTCGTCTTCAAACAAATCTCGCTGCCCGATGTCGCGGGGCGCCACATCCTCATCCTCGACGACATCCTCGACAGTGGTGTGACCCTGGCCGCGATTCGCGAAAAGCTTTTCACCAAGCAGCCGCTCAGCGTGAAAATTTGCGTTCTTCTGCGCAAGCTGAAGGCGCGGACGCGGCCGGTCGAAGCGGACTACGTTGGGTTCAACATCGGGGACGAATTCGTCGTCGGGTACGGGCTCGACTACATGGAGCAATACCGCAACCTTCCCTGCATCGGCGTCCTGCGGAAAGAGAAAATCCTTTCGCCTAACGAGGCCTAACGAACGAGTCCCTGATGCAGGTCAAGGTGCAATTCTTTTCCCAGCTGAAGGAGGTCGCCGGCGCGCCCCAGGTTGGGCTCGAACTGCCTGAAGGCGCGACCGTCGCCGAGTTACTCGCCCACCTCTACCGCGTTCATCCGGCGCTCGAGAAATGGGATCGTAACATCCTGATCGGCGTCGGGGTTGAATTCGTGGACCGCAACTTCGTCATCCGGCCGGAAGACGCGATCGCGATCATGCCGCCGGTGCAAGGCGGCTGATCATGACCCCTGCGTTCCACGAGACGCAGCGGAAAAGAGCCTAACGATTCCGGGCCAGGAACAGAACCCGTTAGGCGCAGGTCAGTCGCGAAAATTTTTGAAGTTGGTCGCGACGCCGAAGTCTTTGCTTTTCACGAAGGCGATCACTTCCTGCAGCTCGTCCCGCTTTTTTCCCGTAACGCGAATCTGGCGATCTTGGAGTTGATTTTGCACTTTGAAGCCGCCGCCTTTGATCGCGAGGATGATTTCCTTTGCTTTCTCACCCTCCAGCCCCTGCTGAATTTTCAATTCCTGCCGGGCGTGCCCGATCGAGGAAATCGAGGGCTCTTCTTGGTCAATATTGCGCAGATCGATACCCCGTTTTGAGAGCTTGCCGATCACGATTTCGCGCAGTCCGCGCAGTCGCGAGGCGTCCTCCGCCGTCAGGGTAATCGCTTCTTTTTCATAAGTGATCTCCGCCACGCTGCCCTTAAAATCGAAGCGGGTGGCGAGCTCTTTACGCGCCTGGTTAAGAGCGTTGTCGATCTCCTGTTTGTCGATCTCTGAAACGATGTCGAAGGAAGGCATGGGTGATGAATTTCGGTTGCTCGTGGATGCGGAGCCGCTCTGGTTATCTTCCGTCATTCCCGGTCTGCGCCAATGAATTTTTCCCGCACCCTCGCCCTCGTTTTTTGCCTGCTCTTCGCTGCCGGCTGCAATCGCCGAGTCTCGGAGGAGGAACAGACCGCACGGCACGAGGTGCGCGAGGCACTGCACCAACGCGCCTTCGCTCGCGCGCTGCCAGCGGCGCGGCGGGTGTTACATTTCGCGTCTAACGACAACGGCGCCTGGGCGCGGCTGGCGGAGGCTGAGCTTGGAATGCGCGATCGGGCCGCGGTCGCGCAGACCCTGGCTGAATGGCGCCGGGCCGTGTCCCACACTTCGCCGAAATACGAAGAGGATCGCGGCGATCTCGCACTGGCCGAAGGCCGGCCGACCGAAGCGCTCGCCGCCTGGCAAAAAGCCGTGGCCGGGAAAGATCGAGGGGCGCGGGTTTTCGTGAAAATCGCGCGCCTGCAACAGGCCGCAGGCCGTTGGCAGGAATCGGTTCTCGCCTGGACGCGCGCCCTCTCCTCCGGGCAGACGGCGGGCGCGCTCATCAACCGCGCAATCTGTTATCGGCATTTGCACAGTTGGGAAGCGGCCTCAGCCGACCTGCAAATGGCGAACAAGATGGCGCCGCGCGATCCATTGGTTAGGCAGGAATACGCCCGCTCCGAGCGGCTGGGCAAATTTCTCGCCGAGGCGCGCGATCTCGACCGGCAGGTGAGGGAGCTGCCTAACGACGCCGGTTTGCTCGGTGACCGCGCGCTCCTTTTCCTGCGGGCCGGCGACGCTCCCCTCGCCCTCGACGACGCGAACCGTGCCGCGCAACTCGCCCCGAAGGCGGTCCGGCCGAAGCTCCTCCGGTCGATCGCCCGCCGAGAGATCGCAGAAAATTCCGCAACGAAAAACGAGGATCCGATTCGCCTCGAAGATCTGACGCCGGAATTCCTGCAGACGATCAGCCGGCTCGACGCCGAGCTGGCGGCTGAGCCGGAGAGTGCCGAGCTGCTCGCGAACCGCGCCTGGCAGTTGAACGAGATTGGTCAGCCTCGGCTCGCGTTGGACGACGCACAGCGGGCGCTGAAAAGCGATCCGCAATCGGCCGGCGCGAACACCGAGGCGAGCTATGCGCTGGAGAAGCTGGGTCGCGAAGGCGAGGCTTACGCGAGAATCAAACGCGCGACGGAACTCGACCCGCACTTTTCGACGGCCTGGCAGTATCGCGGTGAGCTGGAGATGGAGCGCGCAGAATTCACGACGGCGATCGATTCGCTAACACGCGCTCTGGCGATCAACCGGACGCCGGCCGCGCTCGCCCGGCGTGAAGAGTGTTATCGCAAAGTCGGTTTGCTGGCGAAGGCGGACGACGATCGAAAGGCGCGCGAAGAGATCAGCGCGACGCGCTGAAGCTCGCCTAATGACCGTGCCTAACGAACGGTCAAAAAACAAAACGCCCAGCCGAAGATCGGCCGGGCGTTCGTTTGTGGTGAGGGAGTTCTACTTGATCGCAGTCGCGGTCATGCTGTTGAGGTCGTAGCTTTCGACGACCGCGACACCGGTGGTGTCACCCGCGCCGCTCACGATCACGGTGTAATTGCCCGCCGGCAGGATCTTGTAGAGCGCCGACTCATTCGGATTGCTGGGAGCGAGGCCGGCATCGGAGACCTGCTGCATGTTCGGGTCGTCCATCCAGTTGTCGTTGCTGTCGATGGTGTCGCCGTCGCCGTTACGCAACTCGAGAGTCGGATCGGCCAGCGGATCGGTCACGCCGAAAGCGCTCAGCGAAGGTCCGATCGCGCGCACCACCACGGTAGAGAGACCGCCGCCGCCGCCGCCGAGAATGAAACCGCCGATCATGACGTTTTCACCAGTGTCGACCATACCGCGGGTGCTGATGTTGCCGAGAGTGGAATCGGTCGTGCCACCATCGATGTCGTAGATCGCGACGAGACCGACGCCGGTCGTGTCGTTCACGCCGCTCAGGACTACGGTGTAAGTGCCGGGAGGGAGGGTCTCGACGAGCGCAGATTCGTTATCATCGGTCGGAGCGAGAGCGTGATCGGTCAGGGTAGTCTGGTCAGCAGAGCTGAGGTCCATCCAGTTGTCGTTCGAATCGATGGTCGCGCCGCTTTCGTCGCGCAGTTCGATCGTCGGATCGGCCAGCGCACCCATCACTCCGGAGTCCGTCAACGACGGTCCGATACCCTGGATGACGACTGTTTTGGAATCGCTGCCATTGATGATGAAACCACCGATGAGGACATCATCACCCGTGCCGACGTTGGCGCGGGTCGAGATGTTTTCCGATAAGGAAGGTCCCGCGACGGTCGCCGGGAGGGGGTCGAGCTTGAAGTCAACCTGCTGAATCGCGATATCGAGCGTGCCGGGAGCGGCCGCCGCCGGCGAGCCGGTTGCTCCGAAATCCAGTGTCATGGTCGCGTCGAAATTCCCCATGCCCCCTCCGAATCCGAACGGCGCCGTCTGAAAATCACCGGTATAGACGTGCAATCCCGGTTGGATCGTGCCTGAAGTCGTGAAAGGGACGGGCACACCGAAAACCGTCACCGTTCCCGAGATCGTGTAATCAACCGGGGTGTCGGTGTTGAGATCGGCGCTGAAACTATAAGCGCCTGAAAACATGTCGCCTTCGTCAGCCGAATATGTACCGCTGACTTCGATCGACGCCATATTAGAGGAATCAGGGGTGATCGTCGCGCTTCCCGTGAGATGGACGAGTGCGCCCTGACCGATGGTCGTGTCGACGACGATGGTGTTAGCGGAGAAGACTTCGGGCGGAGTAAAAGTCGGCCCGTCAGTGACGACGAGCGTCCCAGCTCGAGCAGGGCTGGCCAACGCGAGCAGCGCCAAGGCAGCTGCGACTAATGAAGTAGCGGTAATTTTTTTCATAATGATGTGATTTGATTTGCTGTGTCTGTCTCTCTTCAGGGAAATACTTAAAAATGATTCGCGGATCGGAGTTTATGCGGATGTTTACAATTTTGTCCGGACTGCGGCCGGGAAGAGTTGGCCCGATCGCTGCTCTCTTCAGTGCGTATGAAGACCTTTTTTGTGCTGGTGTTAAGTGTGACGGCGCTGTTCGTCTGGCAGCGCAAGGCCGAGGAAGCAGGTAACGCGACCCCGCGGCCCGCGGTGAACGCGGACATCACCACCGCGGCGCAGCCGTCGGTATCGGAGCACAACTGGGCGAAGAATTCGCTCGATCGCGCGCACGAAGTGATGGATCAGGTGCGGGAGACGCGGGAACAGAACGACCAGCGCTAATCATTCCTCGCACCAGATCGGGAAGCGCAAGCTTCGTCGCGTTATTCGGGGCATGATCGGCGGATCTCGCCGGTTTCGGCGCATTGCGACGGCGTTCCAAGTGGCGCAGAGTTGGCGATGAATTCGCTTCTTTTCCGCGTCGCCGCTGGGCTTGGTTTTCTTGCTGTCGCGCTCGGGGCATTTGGCGCGCACGCACTCAAGGGAACACTGGAGGCGAACAATAGGGCTGAGGTCTGGCGGACGGCCGTTCTTTATCATTTCGTGCACGCCCTCGTCCTGCTCGTGCTCGCGACGCTGCCGATCACGGCTCGAGTGGCCGCGAGTTTTTTCGCGGGTGGAATCATCATCTTCAGCGGCAGTCTTTACCTCCTTGCCCTGACGAACGTAAAATGGCTCGGCGCCATCACTCCTCTTGGCGGTCTTTGTTTTCTCGCCGGTTGGCTCACGCTTCTCGTCGCTCCGCCGCGCTGAAGGCCTAACGATCAGAGGTTCCGATGAATCACGATCCGGCCGAACTGTTTGCCTTTGAATTCGACTCGCCTCCGGACCGCTGAGGTCTTGTCGGCCGGCGTTTCATTCTGCTATCTTCTCACCTAACGAATGCTGGCCCTGGCTGATGCCCAACGATCGGTCGCGACGATCGCGGTTTTCATCGCGACGTTTCTCGTCACGCTTTCCGTCGGCCGTCTTCTGAAACGGCGCGCGGGCGTGCCTTTCGGCATTTTCTTCCAGCTTTTTTCTCTCGCCCTCGGGTTCTACGCCGCGGCCTGGGTTTACGGGCTCGACCTGCGCTGGCGCAATCATGTCGGCGCGGCCGTCGCGCTGCTCAGTACTGCGGTCGTGATCGCGCTGGTCGATCGTTATCTCTGGGATCTTTATTTCGAACAGCGTCGCCAGACGGTCATCCCGAAGTTCCTCCGCGAATTGGTGGCGCTCGTGATTTTCCTCATCGCTCTGCTCCTCGTGCTCAGCTTCGGCTATCACGCGGAGCGGGAATTGCGCGGGCTGCTCGCGACCTCGGGCGCGGCCGCCATCATCCTCGCTTTCGCGACCCAGAATCTCCTCGGCGGGGTGATCGCTGGAATGTCGCTGCAGATCAACAAGCCCTACAAGGTCGGCGACTGGCTTCAGGTCGGAGAGCATTTCGCGGAAGTGATGGAGATTAACTGGCGCTCGACGCGGCTGCGGACGAACGACGCGATTTACCTCGACATCCCGAATAACGAAATCGTTAGGCAAACGATCATCAACCTCCATTACCCGCAGATGCTCCACGCCATGCGCATCCGCGTCGGGGTCGATTACAACACGCCGCCGAGCAAGGTGAAGGACGCGCTCATGCACGCCACACTTCACGCCGAGGGAGTGCAAAAGGATCCCGTACCGAGAGTGCTTCTGGTCGATTTCGCGGACTTCGCGATCATCTACGAGATCAAATTCTGGATGCTCAGTCACGCCGAGTACAACAACGTCTGCGACGCGATTCGGACCAATATCTGGTACAACTTCAGGCGTCAGGGAATCGTCATTCCCTTCCCCATCCGTACCCTGGAGATAAACCGGAAACGGCCCGCGCAGCCGCACGAGGAACACAGCCAGGCGCGCGAGATTCTCGAAGGCGAGCCACTCTTTAATTGCCTCGAGGGCGAGCAGCTCGATCGCCTCATCCGCGACTCGCGCCGGGTGCGCTTCGGGCGCGGGGAGAAGATCATCGAACAGGGCGCGGACGGAGATTCGATGTTTGTCCTGCTGCACGGCGCGGCGAACGTTTCGGTCTCGCAGAATGGGAGCATGCTCCGGGTCGGCTCGCTGCGAATGGGCGATTGCTTCGGCGAAATGTCGCTCCTCACCGGCGAACGGCGGACCGCGACGGTGCGGGCGGAGGATGATTGTGAAGTGATGGAGATCGCGAAGCCGGCGATGGCGGCCGTTCTGCGCGACGCGCCCGAGTGCGTGACGCAACTGAGCGAGTTGCTCGCGACGCGGAAAATGGAAACGGAAGGCGTGCTCAAGGAAGCGCAGGGGAGCGCGGCGGAGGAAAAGAAAGCGCAGGAATATCGAGCCAGCTTCCTGCGGCGACTCCGCTCCGTCTTGGAGCTCTAGCACTCGTTAGGCGCGCGACCAGGGAGGAATTTCGCGCGCCGCCTGCCGCGATTTGCCGCCCTCCCTCTGCCTACCGAAAGCGGTTGCCACCCGGGCAAATCCCTTTAATATCCTGCCTTCCTCTCTCCAGAGAAACTACCTATGACTTTTCTAGCCTTCTCTTTCCTCAGTTCCGGCATCCCCCTCGCGATGCTTTGTGCGGTCGCTGGCCTTGTCTTCGCGTTCTTCCTCATCTTCGCTGTCATCAAAGCATCGCCCGGTAACGAGCGGATGCAGGAAATCGCCGGCGCGGTCCAGGAAGGTGCAAAGGCTTATCTCAATCGGCAGGTGATCACGATCAGCTCGATCGCGGTCGTGATTTTCATCCTCCTCTTCATCTTTAAGGATCACGCGACTGCGGTTGGTTTCGTCGTCGGCGCGGCCTGCTCGCTCGCCGCCGGATTCATCGGAATGCGCATCGCCGTTCTGGCCAATACCCGCACCACGCAGGCGGCTACGAAATCACGCACCGCCGCGATGCGGGTCGCTTTCAATGGCGGCGCCGTCACTGGTTTGCTCGTGGTCGGTCTCGCTCTTCTCGCGGTCGGAATTTTCTATACCGTCGCGGGCAAAATGCTTGGACATGATCTTGCGATTCGCAGTCTCATCGGTCTCGCCCTTGGCGCGAGTTTGATCAGCGTCTTCGCCCGACTCGGCGGCGGCATTTATACGAAGGCGGCCGACGTCGGAGCGGACCTTGTCGGCAAGATCGAATCGAATCTCGACGAAGACGATCCGCGCAATCCGGCCACGATCGCAGATAATGTGGGCGACAACGTGGGCGATTGCGCCGGGATGGCAGCCGATGTCTTCGAAACCTACGCGGTCAGCCTGATCGGTGCGATTTTAGTCGGCGCACTGACGCTCGCGAACACGCCGGCCGCGGTGGTTTATCCGTTCGTTCTCGGCGGCATTTCTGTTCTCGGCGCGATCTTCGGTATCCTCTTCGTCAACGTGAGCGGCGGCAAACCAGGCAACACGCTGATGGGGGGCGTCCTGACGAGCGCGATCGTCTCGGCGATTCTCTTCTGGCCCGCGACCCACTTGCTCTTCCCCGATGGCGTGATCATCGCCAATGCTCTTCGGACGCCTAACGACCTCTATATTGCCTCGCTCGTCGGCCTGCTCATGACCGGCATCGTGGTTGTGATCACAAACTACTACACCTCGATGAGCTACGGCCCGGTGCGCAAGATCGCGAAGGCCTCCGAAACCGGGCACGCAACTAACATCATCGCCGGTCTCGCCATCGGCCAGCACGCGACCGCGCTGCCGGTTGGCTTCATCGGGCTCGCGATTCTCTTCAGCTTTCACTTCGCCGGACTCTATGGAATCGCGATTGCCGTCATGAGCATGCTCTCGATGGCTGGCATCATCATCTCGCTCGATGCCTTCGGGCCGATCACGGATAACGCCGGCGGCATCGCCGTCATGAGCAACCTCCCGAAGGAAGTCCGCGCGGTGACCGACGATCTCGATGCAGTCGGCAACACGATGAAGGCGGTCACGAAAGGCTATGCGATCGCTTCCGCCGGTCTCGCGGCCCTTGTCCTTTTCGGCTCTTATGTCGAGGAACTGCGGGCGCATGTGACCGCCTCCGGACGCATCTTCAACTTCCAGTTTTCGCTCACCGAGCCGAAGGTGATCATCGGGCTTTTCATCGGCGGCTTGCTGCCGTTTATCTTCACCGCCTTCAGCATGGACGCGGTCGGCAAGGCAGCCGGTGCGGTCGTGCGCGAAGTGCGCCGGCAACTGGCCGCGAAACCCGGCATTCTTCGCGGGGAAGATAAACCGGATTACGGAACCTGCGTCGACATCGTGACGAAGGCCGCGTTGCGCGAGATGATCATCCCCGCGCTCCTGCCAGTGGCATTTGTCGTCCTCGTGGCGGTCATTAAACCGCTCGGCCCGGTCGTTCTTGGCGGCTTGCTCGTCGGCACAATTGTGACCGGTCTCTTCGTTGCGATCGCGATGACCTCGAGCGGTGGCGCCTGGGATAACGCGAAAAAATTTATCGAGGAAGGCAATCTCGGCGGCAAAGGTTCCTTCGCCCATGCCGCCTCCGTCACCGGTGACACGGTCGGTGATCCCTACAAGGACACTGCTGGCCCGGCCATCAATCCGATGATCAAGGTGGTGAATATCGTCGCGATCCTCATCATTCCGATTTTCTTCTAGCAATTGCCTAACGACACGAATTCGATGGACGCGCCGGACTTCCAACTCGTCCCGCAGCCGCGCCGGGACTCGCCCGCGCTCGCGGATCCGGGAGCGAGCCCGTTCCGGATTGTTATTGATCCCCAAATGCGCGCGCAGCTGCGCCGCGCGCTCATCGAACTGATCGATAACCACGATGAGGCACTCGCCTCCCATTATTCCGACGGCAAGCTGGCCCTCGAATCCTACAAGGAATACATCGAAGTCTTCGCGCGGAGCTTGAAGGAAACGATGGAGAGCCGCGAAGGCGTTTCCTATTTGCTCCGCGCAGTCGGTTTCGACGTTCCGCCCGAGGAAGTAAACCTCCGCCCCGACCTCCGCTGGAAGTCACCGCCTCGCGCCTAACTAATAGTGGCGCGCGCTTTTCGACCTACAAATACACTTGTTTCCTTCCAGCGCTCCGGGAACAATCGGCGCCTTCAGCCATGCCGTCTGTTTTATTGATCGAGGATGATGCCGAAAGTCGGCGCGCGACCGCGGAGCTTTTTCGCCGGGAAGATTGGACGACCCTCGAAGCGGGCGACGGCGACGCGGGCATTCGCCTCGCACTCGCGAAACGCCCCGAGCTGATCCTGTGCGATCTCCTGATGCCTAAGGCAAACGGCTTCCAGGTCTGCCGCAGCATTCGCCAGCTCCTGCAAAGGACGAAGATCATCATTATCTCGGGCCGTGACTACGGGATCGACCGCTCGAGTGCGATCGAAGCCGGCGCCGATGAATATCTCGTGAAGCCGATCCGTTGGGAAAACCTGCGCGAAGTAATCGATCGCGTCCTGCCTCCGCCTAACGACAACGCGATGGCGCCGGGCCCGGTGCCCGATTTCATGCCACCTTCGACGCGGGTAAAATTCTGGGGAGTGCGCGGCTCCATTCCGGTCCCGGGTTCGTCCACCGTCGGTTATGGCGGCAACACCAGTTGCATCGAAGTACGGGCCGACGGTGAGATTATCATCCTCGATGCTGGCTCGGGGATGCGCGAACTCGGCATCGCCCTCGAGGCGGAATTTGGCGAACAACCAATCCGTCCGACCCTGCTCATTTCGCACACCCACTGGGATCACATCCAGGGCCTGCCGTTTTTCCTCCCGGCCTATAAGGAGAAAAATTCACTCCGCGTCCTCGGCTACGAAGGGGCGCGCGCCGGTCTCGCCACCGTCCTGGCGGGCCAGATGGAGACTTCATTTTTTCCCATCAGCCTGCGCGATATGCCAAGCTCGATCTCAATCGAGGAATTGAAGGAAATGAAATTTTCCATCGGGAGCGTCAAAGTGCAGGCCCGCTTCGTGAATCATCCCGGCATCTGCGTCGGTTATCGCCTAACGACTCACAACGGGTCGATCGCTTTTTTTCCCGATAACGAGCCTTACGACATGCTGAAATTGAGCGCGATCAATCCCGGCAAAGCGGACTTTGCCGAAGCTCGCGCCTACGCCGCCGACGCCCGTACGAAGTTCGTCGAATTTCTGCACGGGACCGACATTCTCATCATCGACACCCAATATACCGACGAAGAGTACGCGCGGAAGGTCGGCTGGGGCCACGGCTCCCTCAGCAGTGTCGTTTCGCTCGCAATCGATGCCCAGGTGCGCAAGCTCTTTCTTTTCCATCACGACCCGAACCATGACGACAAAAAAATCGACGACATGGTGGAGGCAGCCCGCATGCTCGTGCTCGAGAGTGGTAAGCCGGTGGAAGTGGAAGCCGCCCGCGAAGGGGCCGAAGTCTGGCTTGGAGCGAAGGCGCGGAAGTCAGCCTAACGAAAGGGTTTCTCACCGCCGCGCAAGGCGGTTGCGAAGCGTACCAATTCTTCCGCTACCTGTTCGACGCGGCCGATGAGTTTCTTATCGGTCAATTCATCGCGATCGAAAATGTCGCCCGTCGCGTAAGCGAAACGAGGGATAATAACGCAGCGAAAATCGAGCATCAGACTGTTAGCATATGCCATGACTGACATGTAGCTGCTCATCCCGCCCGCCGCGCAAAGAAACCCGACAATCTTATCCTCCCACGAGCTGCCGGTGAGCTCGATCATGTTCTTCGCCGAGGCGCTGACGTCATAGTTATAGACCGGCGCCGCGACGATCACGCCATCGGCCTCTTCGACCGCCGCGTTGAGCTTGCGCGCCGCGGGGTGGGCATAGCACGCGTCGTCGTCGCACAAAGGCAGGTCGAGTTCTGCGAGGTCAATCCATTGGCAATCGACCTTCGCTCTCTCCAAGAATGAGAAGGCGACTCTTCCCATTTTGCGGCTGTTGCTCGACGGATTGCCGCTCGTG
>DASXDC010000150.1:0-3666 GCA_036490855.1 Chthoniobacterales bacterium | reverse complement strand
CGATCCGCGGCCGAGACGGGCGTGAAGCGGCTCCGATCCGTGCCCGCGATCCGGTTGATCCCGAAGACGCGGACGACTTCCTCGATCAGGTCGACTTCGCGACGGAGATCGGAGCGATAGCTCGGGATCTTCCAGCTCGCCTGCTCTTCCGTGCCGCCGAGTTTTTCGAGGCCGAACCCTTCGAGGATTCGATCGGTTTCCTCCGGTGCGACCTCCGCTCCGATCAGTTCGGAGCAGCGCGCATAACGAAGCGCAAATCCGGCCGGCGGCGCGGGCAGCATTCCCGCGACCACGGTTTCATCAGCCGGTTTGCCGCCGGCGATCTCGCGAATCAATTCCGCGGCGCGCGCCGAAGCGGCCAGCACCATCCCGGGGTCGACCCCGCGTTCGAAGCGATAGCTGGCGTCGCTCGGCAGGCTCAGCTCACGGGCAGTGCGGCGGATACTGGTGGGAGAAAAATAAGCGCTCTCGAGCAGGACGTTACGCGTGGAATGGGTCACGCCGGTATCCTCGCCGCCCATCACGCCACCGATCGCGATCCCGCGCGCGGCATCGGCGATCAGCATGTTTTTCGGCGTGAGTTGGTAGGTGCGCCCGTCGAGGGCCAGAAATTTCTCGTTAGGCTCAGCCAGCCGGACATTGATCCCACCCTCCAGTTTGTCGGCGTCGAAGGCATGAAGCGGCTGCCCGATTTCCAGCATCACGAAATTGGTGATGTCGACGATGTTGTTGATCGCACGCAGCCCGACCGCTTCCAGTTTCGCCCGTAACCAATCGGGACTCGGCCCGACCGTGATGCTCTCGATCCGGCGCGCCGAGTAGCAGGGACACTCGTTAGGCGCGCTGATTTGCACGCTCCCGCCCGCGACGATTTGCGGCGCCGCGATCTTGAGCCGGCGCAGCGGCTTCTTCGTCAGGGTCGCGATTTCCCGGGCCAATCCATAATGGCTCAGCAGATCGGAACGGTTCGGCGTGATCTCGACGTCGAGCACCGTGTCATGAGGGAAAAGCTCTCCGATCGACGCGCCGATCCTCGCCTCCGGCGAAAGGATGAGCAGGCCGGCGGCATCCTCCGCGATCCCCAGCTCCCGGGCGCTGCAGAGCATGCCCTGCGATTCAACGCCGCGAAGCCTGCTCGCCTTGATTTTGAATTCGTTAGGCAAAATTGCCCCGGGCCGGGCGAGCGGCACTTTGTCGCCGACCTTGTAATTTTTCGCCCCGCAAACAATCTGCCGGGGCTCTCCGCTGCCATCGTCAACCTGGCAAACGCTTAACCGGTCGGCGTTCGGGTGTTGCTCGGAGGAGATGATCTGCGCGACCACGACCTGCTCGAAATTTGCGCCGCGTTCCTCAACGCCTTCGATTTCGACGCCGGCGAGGGTGAGCAAATCGGCCAGCCGCGCGGTATCCTTAGGCAACTCGACGAATTCGCCGAGCCAGTTAAGAGAAAATTTCATTATCTGACACCGAAAGAAATCTTCATGATGCGAACTGCCTCAGAAAACGCAGGTCGTTCTGCGCGAAAAGCCGGATATCGGGAATGTCGAAGAGGATCATGGCCAGGCGATCCATCCCGAGACCGAAGGCGAAACCGGTCCACTTTTCCGGATCGTAGGCGGCATCTTTGCGGGCACGATTGACCTCTTCGTAAACCGCCGGATGCACCATCCCGCAGCCGCAAACCTCAATCCATTTCTCGCCGCTCTTGAGTGCCTTCGATTTCACATCGATCTCAAAACTCGGCTCGGTGAATGGGAAATAATGCGGGCGAAAACGCACCGCCGTGTCCGGCCCGAAAAGTTCGCGCAGGAAATATTCGAGCGTCCCCTTCAGGTCAGCCACGCTCACCCGCTCGTCGACGTAGAGACCCTCGATCTGGTGAAATTGCGCGCTGTGGGTCGCATCGATTTCGTCACGCCGGAAGGCCGCGCCGGGTGCGATGACGCGAATCGGCGGCGGCGCATTCTCCATCGTGCGGATCTGCACCGTCGAAGTATGGGTGCGGAGCAACCGGCCATCGGGCAGATAAAAAGTGTCCTGCTCGTTCCGCGCCGGATGGTCGGGCGCAGTGTTGAGGGCGTCGAAGCAATGCCATTCGTCCTCGACATCGGGACCCTCGGCGAGCGCGAACCCCATCCGGCGAAAAATCCCGATCGCGCGATCGAGGATCTGGGTGAGCGGATGGAGCGACCCGAGTTCGTTAGGCGTGCCCGGGAGGGAGACGTCGAGCCCGGCGAGAGCGCCGCTTTCCTGTGCGGCGCGCAATCTTTCCCCCGCTTCCTCGAGGGCAGTCGTGACCGCGCCGCGCACCTGGTTGAGGAGCTTGCCGACGACGGGACGCTCCTCTTTCGAGAGCGTCTTCATCTGCTCGCCCCAGGCCGCAATGCTGCCGCTCCGCCCGAGGTAACGGACGCGCGCGGTTTCCAGCGCCTGTTCGTTAGGCGCGGCGCCGATCTCGGCCAGGGCCGCGTCGCGCAATTCTTCCAGCGGATGCGTCATGGATGGCCGTTCATCGTGAACCGGAACGATTCACGATCCTCGAATCACGCTGCCTTCTTCTTTTTCCCTTCGTCGGATTTTTTCTCGAGCGCGCTCTTCACCTGCTCGACGATTCCCTTGAAGGCGGTTGTGTCGGAGATGGCGAGCTCGGCGAGAATCTTGCGATCGAGGCCGATTCCGGCGGCTTTCAAGCCCTCGGCGAAACGGCTGTAGGTGAGACCTTCGGCCCGGGCGGCGGCATTGAGTCGCTGCACCCAGAGCATGCGGAAATTGCGTTTGCGCGTTTTGCGATCGCGATAGGCCCAATACTTGGCCTTCATCTGCGCGTCTTTCGCGTAACGGAAAAGTTTCGATCGGCGGCCCCGGTAACCTTTGGAGGCTTTCAGGACGCGTTTGCGGCGCTCGCGGCTGGCGGGCGCGTTAGTGGCTCTTGGCATTTTGTTATCCCTCGAATCACTTCGAGGCTCCTCATTCAGCGAATTGTTGTCATTGTTAGGCGCTCCCCGACCTCATTCGCTGATTCGATCCCGAAACGGGATCAGGTGGGTAGTGCCGGCAACGTTTTTTTTGGGAACGTCGGGCTGGGAAAATAGGCGGACCGGCTGGAATGACAACCGTTTTCCTTTGACCGGCCGGCCGCCCGAGGCTCAAACACTCTGGACCAATCGCCTAACGAGATCCTCCACCGTGACGATCCCGGCGAGCCGGTCCTGTGCATCGAGGACGGCGGCGAGGGTGAGCCGGGCGGCGCGGAGGCGACGGATGATGCGGTAGGCCGATTCGTTTTCCGCCGCGGAAACAATCCGTCGTGTGTAATGGCGCAGAGTCTGCCGCGGGGCTGGATCGAGGAGAACATCAAAGACATTTACCAGACCGATCGCTTCGCCCTGACTGGAAATGATCGGCAAACGATCGACGCCGCTTTTCGAGCTCAGCTCGAGCAGGTTGGACACCGACGCGCTCGGCGGCACAGAAATAATCTGCGACCGCGGCACCATGACATCGGAAACTTTGACGGTCCGGAAGTCGACCACATTATGAATCATCGCGCGCTCCGCCGAACTGAGCGCGCCCTGGCGTTCGCTCTCGACTGCGAGCTGCTTCACATCCTCGCGCGCGGCGAAGAGTCGCGGCGGCGCCTTGGTGCGGCGAAAGAGGAGGCGCCCA
>DASXDC010000149.1:0-8254 GCA_036490855.1 Chthoniobacterales bacterium | reverse complement strand
GTCTGGACCGACACGTGGCTCAAACGCGCCGGGAAATGGCAAATCGTGGCTGCGCAGGATACAGGCATCCCTTGTAAACCTTAGGCAGTCGCATTGATCCTCTTGCGCATGGCGCTGAGCGCGGCGCGGCGATCCGCCGGGAGTGCGGCGAGGTATTGGGTCATGGTGGAGGCTAGCGTGTAGCCGACGATACACGGCTGCGAAAGGCAGAAGCAAGAATAAGATTTAAGAAGTTTCGTGCACCGCACCGCGGCCGCCTTCGCAACCTTCGAGCAGCCGCGGCGATTCCATCCGCTCCGCGCCCAAGCCGCGAAGGCCAGCGTCGGACCGCGCCAGCGCAGCGTCTCGACCTTTTTGAAGAGTGGCGCATCGGTGCGCAGGGTCGTGAGATTCTTGAAGAGCAGCGCTAGATCGCGCCGTTGCCGAGCCGTCTGCCGGGAAATCTTCTATCGGACGATGTTGGTTCAAGAGTTGGGCGGCACCCCGGGCGTCGATCCCAGGGATGAGGGGGTAGCCGTTGGCCACATCGCCCACCAGCGGAATTGATGAGCGCCGTCGGTTTCTCGCCCTCGGGGGCATGAATCGCGGCTCGTTAGGCCAATTCGCTCCCAGCCTCAGCGGTTCGCTTAGCCCATGTAATAACCGCCGTTCACATTCAAAACATGCCCGGTGATGTAGCTCGCCATCGGCGAAGCGAGAAAGAGCGCTGCGTCGACGATCTCGTGCGCATCCCCGAGCCGACCTAACGGAATCTGCTTCTTGAAATTCTCCGTTATCTCCTCCGGCATGCCTTTGCTCATCCCGACGTCGATGAATCCAGGCGCGATCGCGTTGACCGTGATCTGCTGTCGCGCAAACTCGCGCGCCGAGACTTTCGTCAGCGCAATGATCGCGGCTTTGCTCGAGGAATAATTCGCCTGGCCGAAAAGTCCCATCTGTCCGCTAACCGACGAGAGGTTGATAATCCGGCCGCCCGCTCGCAGGACGGCGGCGGCCTTTTGCGTGACGTTGAAAGTCCCGGCGAGATTCACCCGGAGCACGCTTTCGAATTCTTCGAGGGTCAGCTTCTTGATCGTGCGATCGCGAATGATCCCGGAGTTGTTTACCAGAATATCGAGGCCGCCTAACGAATCGGCGATTTGCTTCATCATCGCCTCAGCCTGCTCTGGTTTGGTCACGTCGCAGTCGACGATCAGCGGCTCTTTCAAGCCGGCCGCCACATTTGTCGCGTCGGATCTATTTGTTCCCTCCGGATCGCTGATGAAGTTGAGCACGCAGCGTGCGCCGCGGGCGCCAAACGTCTTGATCATTTCCGCGCCGATGCCGCGCGAGCTGCCGGTGACGAGCACCACTTTGCCGGTGAAATCCAGAGGATCAGTCATGGCGCAAAGTGAACCGGTTAGGGA
The DNA here is from genome assembly GCA_036490855.1 of Chthoniobacterales bacterium. Classification (GTDB taxonomy): domain Bacteria; phylum Verrucomicrobiota; class Verrucomicrobiia; order Chthoniobacterales; family UBA10450; genus Palsa-1392. The sequence continues at coordinate 6,848 of DASXDC010000149.1, read as the reverse complement.
AAGGTTCAACCGCCTCCCCCGCGGAAATCTTGCCCGTTTCATGATTCCCGTTAGGTTGCGCAGGCATGGCTTCACCCGTCCGCATTCTCACTGCTGTTCCGATCTGCGATGGCCACGACAGCGCCATCAACACGATCAATCTCGAGTTCATCCGCCATGGGATTGAGGTCGTTTATCTCGGCTTCCATCGTTATGCGGGCGATATCGTCCGGGCCGCGATTCAGGAGGATGTCGCCGCCATCGGCATCTCCAGTTACAACGGCGGGCACATCGATTTCTTCGCTGAGGTCGTTAGGCAATTGCGCCGTCAGGGCGCGGGCGACATTGCGGTCTTCGGCGGCGGTGGCGGCACGATCACGCCGGAGGACGCCGGGATCATGAGGCGCAAAGGGGTCGATCAGATTTTCTTCGCCGGCACCTCACTGGACGAGATGGCGGAGTACGTGAAAAAGCACTACGGCAAGGCGCGGAAGAAACGTCCCCCGAAAAGTCGCCACGATCTCGTTCTGGCGCGGGAGTTGACGGCGATCGAGGACGCTTATGCCGGCAAGGGACGCCTGAAACAGCCGAAAGCAAAGGCGCCGGCCCGGAAGTCAAAAGTGATCGGCTTCACCGGCCCGGGAGGCGCAGGCAAGACGACCTTGATCGACGAGGTCGTCCTCCGTTTTTTGCGCCACGAACCGCAGACGCGGATCGCGATTCTCTCGCATGATCCGAGCGTGATCGGCGAAGGAGCATTGTTAGGCGATCGCGCCACCATGATCAATTCGCAGGATGACCGGGTCTTCATGCGGAGCATGGCGACGCGCGGCCAGGCCGGCGGTTTGTCGCCCGCGACCGAGAGTTGCCTCGCTCGCCTAACGAAAGCGGATTTTGATTATGTGATCATCGAAACCGTCGGGACCGGACAGGAGGCGCTCCCGTTCCGGAGCAAGCTGATTGATCAAACCGTGCTGGTGATGAATCCTGATTATGGCGCGCGTCTGCAATTGCAGAAGATCGTGATGCTCGATGTGGCCGACATCGTGGTCGTGAACAAAACCGATCTCGAGCGGGCGAAGGCGGCGCTCTCGGAGATTGAGCAGCGCCTCGGGCAGAACAAACGCGCGCAGCAGATCGTCGCGACGGTCGCGAAACGTCATCGCGATCAGGGCGTGGATGAGCTCTACGAGATGATCGCCGCGGATTGGAAAAGGAAAAAGAAATGAGCAAACTGGGAGCAGTCGTTGAGTCGGTCGAGAAGCACGAAAAATTCGTCCTCGCAGAAGTGGAGCGCGCGCGAACGGACGAGAAATTCGGGCGCGGAATCAGGGAGCGCTGGGAAAAAATCAAGGCCAGCATCCCGACGGGACGAGCGCCGACCGGTTTGCCCCTGCCGCGTTTGGCCTTGCCCGAAATCGACGAGCCGGGCGAGATCGCGCGCTATTTGTTAGGCGATGGTTTACCCGGGGAATTTCCCTATCTCAATGGCGCCTACCGCGAGATGTATCTCGAGCCGCTCCAGGAGATGGAGATGGGCAGTTTCGGCAACCCGAAGTCGCCTGACGGATCCAACGGTCACGCCAGGCCGAACGGCAGCGGAGCGGCGGGCGTGTCGCCCGCAAAACGCCTAACGGCAAGTGCCTCTGGCAAGCGGCCGACACGGCCGCCGCTACAGGAGGAACCGACCCGGCTTTTCTCCGGCCTCATGCTCGCCGAGGACACGAACAAACGCTTCCATTTCCTCAGCGCTCACCAGCGTTCCAAACGGCTCAGTACCGCCTTTGACGGTCCGACGCTTTATGGGATCGACTCCGATGCGGACGGCGTGATGGGCAAAATCGGCGAAGGCGGCGTGGCGGTCGACACGGTCGAGGACATGGTGCGGCTTTACGACGGCTTCGAAGTCGGCGCGCCGAATTTTTCCGCCTCGATGACGATCAGCGGACCCGCCCCGATCATCATGGCGATGTACATCGCGGCCGCCAAACGCCGCTTCGGTTCAAAGGTGGTGCCGAATCTGCGCGGGACGATTCAGGCCGACATTTTTAAGGAAGTCCAAGCCCAGAACGAAACCATTTTCCCGACCGAAGCGTCGCTCCGTTTCCTCTGCGATATGATCGAATGGACGACCGAGAATATGCCGCGGTGGTACCCGGTTTCGATCAGCGGTTATCATATCGGCGAAGCCGGCTCGACGCCGGTGCAGCAGGCGGCCTACACCCTCTCGAATGGTTTCGCCTATGCGGAAATGCTCGCGGCGCGTGGCGTGCCGGTCGACCAATTCGCGCCGCGACTTTCCTTCTTTCTCGATTGCGGACTCGACGTGGAATACATCGCCCTCTCGCGCGTCTCGCGGAAGATCTGGGCGATCGGGATGCGCGATGTTTTCGGGGCCAGCCCGCGCGGCCAAATGTTCAAGCTCCATACCCAGACGAGCGGCCGCTCGCTCATCGCCGCCGAGTTCAAAAACAACCTAACGAGAACCGCCGCCGAGCTCATGCTCGCCTACATGAACGGGACCAACTCCTGCCATTCCAACAGCGCCGACGAGCCGTTCACGACCCCGAGCGAGGAATGGATCCGGCTCGCCGCCCACGGTCAGGCCATCCTGCTCGAGGAGTCCGGGATCTTTAAGCACACCATGAACATGCTGAGCGGATCGCCCGGGATGAAGGCGGTCGAGCGCGCGGTGGAAAAGGCGATCCTGGAAGAATTCCGCGAGATCGAGTCGTTAGGCGGAGTGATGGGCGCGGTCGAGAATCGCTACCAGCGGAGCCAGATCCAGAACGCGGCGCATCGTTACGAGCAGCAGATTTACGATGGCACCCGGCCGGTCGTCGGCCTGACCCGTTACCGCGATCCGAACGAAGAGCCGCCCGAGATCGAGCTCGCGCGCACCCCGCGCAAGAAGCAGCAGTTGCAGGTCAACCGCCTGAAGAAGTTCAAGAAGCAGAACGCCGGCAAAGCCGAGAAAGCGCTCGATAAACTGGCCGCGGTCGTGGAAAGGGGCGAGAACACCTTCCCATCCCTGCTCGAGGCGGTCGAGGTCTGTTCGTTAGGCCAGATCACCGGACGCCTGCAGGAGCTGGTCGGCCACTTCCGTCCCATGGTCTAGCCAGGGTGGGAGGGGCCTGGGCGCTCCGATTGGTCGCAACAGGTCAGACTGCTTCGAGGATAACCCGGTGAAGAAAGGGGTCGTCGACCCGACGGTGTTTGATTCGTGAATTCTGTCTGCCGGCAACCCGGGCACAAAGCCCATTCCCACATTGTGGAATGCCGGAGTCGCTTTGCGCGGCGATCGCTTCGCCTAACGATTCGGCGCGCGTGGCTCGCGGTGCGCGAGCTTGAGCGGCTTCGCTTCCTTCAACACGTGACGCGCGATCACGAGCCGTTGCACCTGCGAAGTGCCCTCACCGATCTCGCACAGCTTCGCGTCCCGCAGGTATCTCTCGATCGGCAAATCGCGGCTGTAGCCATAACCGCCATGGATCTGCATCGAGCGATCGCAAATCCGGACCGCCGATTCCGAGGCCATCAGCTTCGCCATCGCCGATTCCTTGGTCGTGTTCTCGCCCTGATCCTGCAGGAAAGCCGCGTGCGTCGTCATCACTTCGGCCGCTTCCAATTCCATCGCGGAATCGACCAGCATCCATTGCACCGCCTGGAAATCGCCGATCGCGTGGCCGAATTGCTTCCGCTCCGTCGCGTAGGAATTCGCGCGCTCGAAAGCCGCCTCCGCGATCCCGACCGCGAGCGCCGCGATCCCGATCCGGCCGCGATCGAGCACAGTCAGCGCCTGCTCCCGGCCGCGCCCGCGCTCGCCTAACAACTCGCCCTTCGAGTTTTCGAAACGCAGCTCCGCCGTGTCGCTCGCCCGCATCCCGTAAGTGTGAATTTTGCGCACCGGCGTCACCTGGTTCTTCATCAAAATGAAGGCGCTGATTTCGTTTTTGCCTTTGTCCGTTTGGCCGGTCGTCGCCATCACGACGATCAGGTCGGCCGTCCTTCCACTCGTGATGAACTTCTTCATCCCGTTGATCCGCCATTCGCCGCCTTCCTCCGTCCCTTTTGTCTCGATCCCGCCCGTGTCGCTGCCGGCGTTCGGCTCCGTCAGGGCCCAGGCGCCAATCCATTCTCCGCTCGTTAGGCGCGGCAGATATTTCTTCTTTTGCTCTTCCGTTCCGAAGCGGTTGATCTGGCCGACGGCGAGCGCGTTGTGCGCCGCGATGTCCATCGAGAGCGCGGCGTAGGCCTTGCCCAGTTCCTTGATCGCGAGCGCCGCGGCCACGTTGCTCATCCCGCCGCCGCCGTATTCTTTCGGCGCGACCATGCCCATCAGGCCGATCTCGCCGGCGCGGGTGAAAATCTCACGCGGCAATTTCTCGTCGTGATCCCATTGGTCGGCATGCGGATTGACTTCATCGCATGCGAAGGCTGCGACGCGATCGAGGAAAGCCCGCTCGTCGTTAGTCAAAGGATGTTCGAGGATCATAGGCGAGGGGAAAGATGGAGCGGGAGCAGCGATCGGGCGAGACCAAATGTGGGAGGGGCCTGCGCGCCGCGGAGTTAGAGCCGGACCTCGAAGGGCGCGCCGGTCTTGGCGCGAATGTCGTCCACCGTCGCGTCGGAAAGCAGCTCGGTCAGGAGCAGTCCGCCGCCGTCCTTCACCTCGAAAACGCAGAGATCGGTGATGATGAGATTCACCACCCCGAGGCCGGTAATCGGCAGCGTGCATTCCTTCAGAATCTTTGGGGTGCCGTCCTTCGAAGTGTGCTCCATCACCGCCACGACCCGCTTCACCCCCGCGACCAGATCCATCGCGCCGCCCGGGCCTTTCACCATCTTGCCCGGGATCATCCAGTTCGCGATGTCGCCTTTGTCGGTCACTTCGAAGGCGCCGAGGATCGCGAGATCGATGTGCCCGCCGCGAATCATGGTGAAGGAATCCGCGCTCGAGAAAAACGCCGAGCCGGGCCGGGTCGTGATGGTTTGCTTGCCGGCGTTGATCAGGTCCGGGTCGACCTGATCCTCAGTCGGGAAAGGCCCGATGCCTAACAGGCCATTCTCCGATTGCAGGGTGACGTTCATTCCTTCCGGGATGTAATTGGCCACCAGCGTCGGGATGCCGATCCCGAGGTTGACATAATAGCCGTCGCGCAACTCCTGCGCGGCGCGTTTCGCCATCAGGTCGCGCACCGGATTTTCCTTCTTCGCCGCCGCGCTCCCCGAGACGGTGCGGAATTCGATCCGCTTCTCGTATTTTTCTCCCTGGATGATGCGATCGACGAAGATGCCCGGGGTGTGAATCTGGTCCGGATCCAGTTCGCCCGCCTCGACCAGATGCTCCACCTCCGCCACGCAGACCTTCCCGCAGCTCGCGATCATCGGGTTAAAATTGCGGGAGGTTTTGCGGAAAATGAGGTTGCCCGATTTGTCGCCCTTCCATGCCTTGACGAGCGAGAGCTCGGTTTCGATCCCCGGCTCGAGCACATAGTCTTTGTCGCCGAAGACTTTCGTCTCCTTGCCTTCGGTCAGCTTTGTGCCGAAGCCGGTCCGTGTAAAAAATCCCGGGATGCCCGCGCCGCCCGCGCGCAAACGTTCCGCCAGCGTCCCCTGTGGGATGAGCTCCAGTTCCAGCTCACCACTCAGCACCTGGCGCTCGAACTCCTTGTTCTCGCCCACGTAGGAAGCCATCACTTTTTTTACCTGCCGGGTGGTCAGGAGCACCCCCATCCCGAAGCCATCCACCCCCGCGTTGTTGCCCACGATTGTCAGGCCCTTCACCCCACTTTCGTGGACCGCGGCGATCAGATTCTCCGGGATGCCGCAAAGCCCGAACCCGCCGGCGGCGATCATCATGTTGTCGTGCAGGAGGCCGTCGAGGGCCGCTTTGGCGTCAGGGTAAACTTTGCTCATGAGGAGGGAAACCTAATCACGGAATGCGCCCAATGGCACGGAGGAATTGGCGCTGTAGCGGCGGGGATGGTCGCCCGCAGACTCCCAACTCGCAGACCCCGCTCTTCTTCTTCGGGGCCGGCACGGCCGGCCCCCTACACTCCGCTTGTGATCAATCCCGGCGCAGAACGCCAGTGGCCGATCCACAAGCGGTCGGCCGCCTGGGGAGCGCGTGCGCCTCGCACGCTGGTGATCGGGCCTCGCGTTCACGAACTCTCTCTCATGGTTCCTGGTGAAGGGGCGGCTCTGCGGTCCGATTCCTTGCGCTCCCCGGGAACGCCGGTCCAATAATGATCGCCGGGAGAACAATCAGGGTCAGTCCCGGTGAGTCTTACAGAAAAGGGTGGGTTTCGCCGCCGCCGTTCCCGATCAATCCCGGCGCCTGGGGAGCGCGTGCGCCTCGCACGCTGGTGATCGCGCCTCGCGTTCACGAACTCTCTCTCATGGTTCCTGGTGTAGAGGCAGCTCTGCGAGCCCCTCCCTTGCGCTGTACAGGACACCGTTCAGATAGGCGGCCAATTTTCCACTTAAAATGAGAGGTGAGAAAACGCAAGGCTCGTGAAAAGCCCCAAGAAAGTTGTATTCTTCCAGGCGAAAACACTCGCGAAGCATAGCTTCGAGGCGCGCGAAGCATCCCGAAACGGTTTCGAGGCAAGCCGAAGAACGAGCGAAGCAGACCACGCTTCGCTCGAAATCGCCCACTTCCACCTTCGGCAAAGCAAAAGCGTTCTTCAAGGATGCCAGAGTCTGATCAGCTTTTGTCAGAGTCTGATCAGACTTTTCCCCGGACTTTCGAAGTGGTTCTTCATGTTTTTATCTCACGGGGTGAACCCGTAGCCGCACCGCCTCCATCAGCCGGAGGCCGCTCCCATTGAGCAGGCTCGCCATCAAGCGCGGCGTCCCATGTAAAT
>DASXDC010000148.1:0-6198 GCA_036490855.1 Chthoniobacterales bacterium | reverse complement strand
CGCTGTCGTGGCCTGGTTTCTCCGCTGGGTGCGGCGCCATGGTTTAACCCCGTTCGCGATTTACCGCATCGTCCTCGGGCTTGCCCTCCTCCTCGCGCTGGCGCGGGGAACGTTTGGCCTTTGACGCTGAAACGGGTAGACTCCCAGCCATCGTGCAAACCCAGGCCATTCTGCCGGACCTTCAAAGCTGCGTCTTGTGCGAAGATGTTCGCTGCGAATTCAATGGAATGCAGACGCTGGTCGGCGTGCTTAACGTCGTTCCGACGCCGAAGCTTCCGATTAACTATTTGCGTCTTTGCATTTGGACCCGCTGGTGCAGTGGCTCAGGTCACTTCCATCAGCGATCGAAAATCGTTGGCCCGGATGACGCGCAGATGATCGCGCAGGCCGAGGTCCGTTTCGAGCTAAAGGAGATGGAAGGTCATGCGACCAACGTCCATTACTTTGGAGGCGTCCAATTCCAACAATACGGGCTGCACCACGTGGAGATTTACCTCGGCGACGAATTAAAACTGCGCTTCCCGCTGCCGGTCGTGCAGGTTAAAGGCGCCTGACGGTTTCAGGAAAAAAGCGGCGCGAAGAGCACGGCGGCGCGACGCCGTCGTTGCCAATCAAACACCGCCGCTCGCGCCTCCCACGGAGGCGTCCGCAACCGCGCTATATTCGTCCGATCACCGCGAGGATGATCAGGATGAGCAGGATCAATCCGATGCCGCCAACCGGGTAGTAACCCCAGCCGCTACTGTAGGGCCAGGCCGGAAACGCGCCGATCAGAAGCAGGATCAGAATGATAATGATGATGGTACGCATAGATTTGGACTAACGAACGCAACTGGTTTTCTGAAGTTCGTTTTCGGGCCTGGCCGCGGCCTTGTCATTCCCAAAACAAAACCAGCTTGCGCAGGCAGGTGGTCACCCTATCGTTCGACGGCAACGGCCGCAGACAGTCACGCTGCGGGTCTTCGGCAGTTGCTTTCCGAAGAGCAACGCGATGGCAAACACGATACTGGTCGGTGCGCAGTGGGGCGATGAAGGCAAAGGCAAGATTATCGATGTCCTCACTGGCAAGGCAGACATCGTCGTCCGCAGCCAGGGTGGCAACAACGCCGGCCACACCGTTATCCAGGGAGGTAAAAAATACGTCCTCCATCTCATTCCCTCCGGCATTTTGCGCCGCGGAAAAATCTGCGTCATCGGCAATGGCGTCGTGATTGACCCGATCGCGCTCGTCGGTGAGATCGACGGCTTGCGCAAAGTCGGAGTCAAGATCGGGAAAAACCTGCTCGTGAGCGATTGCGCGCATCTCGTTCTCCCGTATCACCGCGCGCTCGACGAACAACGCGAGCAGCGCAAAGATACGGCGAAGATCGGGACGACTAAACGCGGCATTGGTCCCGCCTACGGCGATAAAGCCGCCCGCACTGGTCTGCGCGTGGCCGACCTGATGCAGCCCGACGTTTTCACCGAAAAGCTCAGGGCCAAAATGCAGGAGAACAACAGCATCCTGAAGGCGCTTGGCGCACGCCCGATTTCCTTCGCGAAAGTGAATGCCGATTTTCTGGCTGCGGGCGAGCGACTGCGGCCCTTCGTCGCCAACACCGTTGTCTATCTGCACAAGGCGTTGCAGCAGGGGAAGGAGATCCTTTTCGAAGGCGCGCAGGGCACTTTTCTCGACATCGATCACGGCACCTATCCCTTCGTCACTTCCTCGAACACGACTGCCGGCGGCGCCTGCACCGGCACCGGCGTGGCACCGCACCGGATGGATCGCGTGCTCGGCGTGATGAAAGCCTACACGACGCGCGTCGGCGAAGGCGCTTTGCCGACTGAGGACGAAGCGATCGCCGGCATGCTCCACAAAATGGGACGCGAATTTGGCGCGACCACGGGACGCGCCCGGCGCTGCGGCTGGTTCGATGCCGTCGCGACCCATTATGCGACGATGATCAATGGCATCGACGAAATCGCCATCACCAACCTCGACGGCCTCGACCAGGTTGACCCAATTAAGATTTGTGTCGCTTATCGGCTCGATGGGACCGTGCTCGATGTCCCGCCGAGCGATGCCGCCCAATGGACTCGCTGCCAGCCGATCTACCTCGAGATGCCGGGATGGAAGCGTTCGACCGAAAAGGTGAAGAAATTCGCCAGCTTGCCTAACGAGGCAAAAAAATATCTGCGCCGCATCGCTGAGCTCACCGGCGCCCGCCTCACGATGGTGAGCGTAGGGCCAGCGCGGGGGCAAACGCTTTTTCTTTAGAGGATGGTCGCGTCCAGCAAAGCGGTCCCGCGCCACGTCGCCATCATCATGGACGGCAACGGCCGCTGGGCAAAGGAGCGCGGCCTGCCCCGGATCAAAGGCCACGAGGAAGGTGCGAAGGCCGTTCGCGCTTGCGTGGAAGGCTGCGGCGAACTCAAGATCGAGTTCCTCACCCTTTACGCATTCTCGGCCGAAAACTGGCAGCGGCCGAAAACCGAGGTCTCCGCCCTGATGCGTTTGCTGGAGAGATTCCTGCAGGAAAGAACGGCGGAGTTGGTCGAAAAAAACGTCCGCCTTCAGGCAATCGGCCGCCTAACCGATTTGCCCTCTATCTGCCAGAAACAGCTCCACCGTTCAATCGAGCAGACTGCGCAAAATAACGGCCTCACTCTTATTCTCGCTCTTAGCTACGGCGGCCGACTCGAGATCATCGACGGGATCAAGAGCCTCTTGCACGAGATCAAAGCCGGGCACATTGATCCAGCGATGATCGATCCGGCGATGTTCAGCAAGCACCTCTACACCCGTTATTATCCCGATCCTGACCTGCTCATCCGCACCTCGGGAGAGATGCGAATTTCGAATTTTCTCCTCTGGCAACTTTCCTATACCGAGATGTACGTGACGCCGAAACTCTGGCCCGATTTCGGCAAGGAAGATCTTTTCGAAGCGGTCGATGATTTTGGTCGCCGCCAGCGCCGCTACGGCGGGATCTGAGCCTAACGACAGGCTAGATGAACGCCTCAGCAACCGAGTCGACCAGGAAACGGCCGGCCGTCGTCAGGACATAGCGCTTCGCCTGAGGCTCGAGCAGACCCAGCCTAACGAATTCTTCCAGCTCGACTGGCCGATCTTCCACCCATTCTACCGGCACGCCTTCGTTTGTCCGCAGCCCAAGGGCGATTGCTTCTGTCCGCTTCATCGCCGGGGTCAGAATCTCGTCTTCGCCTGAGGCCGATTCCCCGCCCAGGACGCGTTCGGCATAGACTCGGTAATCTGAGACGTTCTGCCAGCGGCGAAGCCCGAGTGTCGAGACGGCGCTCGGACCAATCCCGAGGTAATCGTGACCAGTCCAGTAGGCACGATTGTGGATCGATTCGAAGCCGGGTCGCGCATAATTCGAAACTTCGTAGTGCTCCAAACCCGCTGCGCCTAACGATTCATCGGCCAGGGTGTAGAAGTCGGCATCCGCCTCCGCATCCATTTGAAATTCCCCCCGCGCACGACGAAGAAAAAACTCCGTGTCCTCTTCATAAGTGAGGCAATAGGTGGAGATGTGCTCGGGACGGAGCGCGATCGCGCGGCGCAGCGTCGCCTCCCATTGCGCGAGCGTTTGGCCCGGCAGCCCGAACATCAGGTCAATGTTCAGATTCTCGAAACCGGCGCGGCGCAGAAGATGAAACGATGCCTCCGCCTGCGCGGCGGAATGCTCGCGCCCGAGCAACTGCAACAAATCATCATCGAACGATTGCACGCCGAGACTGATCCGGTTCACCCCGCGCTCGCGCAGGAGCCGCGCCTTGCGCTCCGACACGCTGCCCGGATTCGCCTCGCAGGTCCATTCACACAGCGGCGCGAGGTCGAGCTTCGCATGAAAGCCGTCGAGCAGATGGTCAAGCTGTCGAGTCGTTAGGGCGGTGGGCGTTCCGCCTCCGAAAAAGATCGTCTCCGACGCGAGTGAGCGACAGCCGCCCGCGGCGCTCAGCTCGCACAGGAGAGCGGCGCAAAATCGATCCATTTGTGCCGGGTCGGCCCGTTCTTTGTAGAAGGCGCAATAGGGACAGATGCGGGCGCAAAACGGAATGTGAACATAAATATGCCGCAGGCCGAGCCACCGCGCAGAGTTGTCAATCGCTTCCTCGCCCATAGAGTCCACCATCGTCGCTCGCCTCTTCCGCTCAATCGCTTTTCTGGCCGCCAGCGTCGTCGCGCAGGCCAGCGCGCAGAATTTTCCACCGCCGCGCCCGCCCGCTCCCGCGCCTACGCCTTCGATCGTTTATCGGGCGCATAATCCGGAGGCGATCGAGGATTTCACGACCAATCCGCAACTCGTTAGGCGGATGACTAATTCGCTTATCCTCGCCGTCACCCAGCAGCCGGATCTGGCCAGCGCCTGGCGGTCGCTGGTCAAGCCTAACGACCGGATCGGAATCAAAATCTCGGCCGCCGGCGGCGAGCTCTTCACGACTCATCGCGAGATTGTGAATGCGATCGTCGATGGACTCGTCGCCGCTGGTCACGCTCGCCAGGACATCATCGTCTGGGACAAATCTCTCGGTGGGATCAAGGAGGCCGGTTACACCGGCGGCGAAGGCTATCAGCTGCGATCGATCCCGCCTCGCGACGGCTATGATCCGAAGGCGACGATTTCCGCACCTTTTCTCGGTAACCTCATCTGGGGCGATTTTGAGTATGTCGGCAATCGCGGCGAAATGCCGCTCCTGAGCGAAACCGAGAACACGAGCAGCATCAGTCATCTTTCCAAAATCGTCGCGAATGATGTGACCAAAATCATTAACCTCCCGGTCCTGAGCGACAACACCCGCAACGGTCTCGCCGGCTGCCTTTACAACGTCACCATCCCGAACATCGACAACTGGCGTCGCTTCGGTGTCCCGCCGGATTTTGGCGCATCCAGCATCCCGGAGATCTATGCCGACCCGCACATCGGACAAAAAGTCGTGCTCAATCTGATGGATGGATTACGTGCGCAATACGCGGGCGGCCCGGCCTCACAGCCGGGTTACTCCTTTCCCTTCGCCACTCTCTACGCGAGCAAGGACCCAGTCGCGATCGACGCCATCGCGCTGCGCCAGCTCGAGGAATGGCGCAAAAAGCGAAAAGTGCCACCGATCCAACGCCTCGGCGCTCACGTGCAGGTGGCGGAAGAGATGGGGCTCGGCAACGCCAACCTTAAGCACATCGAAATCCGCGACGTCGGACCGTGAAGGCGATCCTCAAATCGGTCTCGCGCTCGTTTTACCTAACGATCCGATTTCTCCCGCAACCGTTCCGCGAACCGGTCAGTCTCGGCTATCTCCTGGCGCGCGCGACCGACACAGTGGCCGACACCGCCACGATCGATTCGGCCACACGCCTAACGGCTCTGCGTGCGCTGGCCGAGGTCATCGCGGGCGAACTCGATTTCGATAAAGTTGCGCCTGTCTTGCGCGATTTCGCCGCGCAGCAGACGGATCCGCACGAGCGCACCCTGATTGAAAATCTGCGCACCTGCATCGACTGGCTGACGAAAACGGGAGCGGCCGATCGCGCTGAGATTCGCGCGGTGCTGGGAACGATCGTGAAAGGACAGGCGCTCGATCTCGAACGTTTTGGCGAGCCGGCGACGCCCGGACCGCTTCGCACCGCCGCGGCGCTCGATGAATACACCTATCTCGTCGCCGGCTGCGTCGGAGCTTTCTGGACGAAACTCGGTTTTCGGCATCAATCCAATTTCGGGACGCGTCCGCCTAACGAGATGATGGAGCTGGGCGTTGCTTATGGCGAAGGGTTGCAGTTGATCAATGTCCTGCGCGATCGGACCGCCGATGCCGCCATCGGACGCGTTTATCTTCCGGCGGAAGAATTGGCTCGTTCCAGCCTCGAGAGCGTGTTTGCCCGCTGGCTCGAAAAAGCGGAGGAAAAAACCTCCGCCGGGATCGACTATTGCGCCGCGCTCACGAACTGGCGCATTCGTTATGCGACCCTCCTTCCCGCCCTGATCGGTGCCCGCACGATCGCCCTCCTGCGGTCCGCCGGGCCGGCCGCGGGGAAGGTAAAAGTGTCGCGCAAGGAAGTGCGCCGGATTCTTTTCACCGCCTTCCTCGCCGCCTTCTCACCGCTCGCCCTCCGCGCGCTCTTCCAGCGATTGCTCGCCCCTCCTCGTTAGGCGAGAGGCGATCGGACTGTCGATCCGATGGCGTCGACAGTGACGGTCG
>DASXDC010000147.1:0-5044 GCA_036490855.1 Chthoniobacterales bacterium | reverse complement strand
GGGATGGGAATGGTGATGGCAGCTTCGCTTCTCATGATGCTGCCCGTGATTGTCATTTTCCTTTTCGCCCAGCGCTATTTCCTGCGCGGAGTGACCCTCACGGGAATGAAAGGTTGAGAGAGAGAGCGCGATCGCTCTTTTAGGGTCGCGCGGCCCTCGCGGAGAGTGAGGCAGAAAACGGTTAGGCAAACCTCGCGTGGTCTGTTAGGAACGGGATGACAACAACTTCCAGCCCGATGCGCCTTTCGGCTGTTCTCGCCTCGTCATGCGCCTGAATTTTTTCCGCCGCCTCATTCATGCGCTCATCTGCGCCCTCGCCTTCGCCACCGTCGCGGGAGTTTGGGAGTTGGAAAGAAAAGATTACCTGGACGCCAGCCTAACGAGTTGGGAATATCGCTTCCGCGACTGGATCGCAGTCCACGGACGGACGGAGCCACCCGATCGCCGTCTGCTTTTCCTCGGTCTCGACGACAACACCGTCGGGTTCTCCCGGGTAGATATGGAAACCCTCTACTCAACTATTGCAACGGGCAGTTCCGAGCGTCATGCACTGAACCTTTTTACAACGGGCTTTCCTTTCTCGCGCGAGATCTATGCACTTGTCGCGGAACGCCTGCTCGCGGCCGGAGCCCGCGGAGTGGTTTTCGATGTGCGCCTGCCGACCCCCGGGCCGGGAGACGAGATCTTTCGCGCAACGGTTGAGCGCCATCCCGATCGGATCCTGATTGGATCGGATTTTTCCCTCCAGGATTTCGGTTCCGGACGGAGCGCCTTGTCGCTCATTTTACCGACCGACACCGTCGTCCCCAAGGCTTCGAGCGAGAGTCCATCGGTCGGGTTCACAAATTTCTGGCCCGGGGTAAACGGAGTAATCCGGGATGCCTGCTATTGGCGGACGCTTGAGCAACTGCACGGTTTTCCGGCCCCGCCGGCCGTGACACCCTCGACTCCGGCAGCCCTGGCGACGCGCGCGGCCCACTGGTTAGGGCCGGTTAATCTTGCCCACCCTTTTCGGTCTCACCCGTTTCGTTTCAGCGGACCACCTGGAACTTTCAACCCGATCTCGCTCTATGAGATTTTTGTTCCGAAATACTGGAAACACAATTTCGGCAGCGGCGTGCGGGTCCGCGACAAGGTGGTGCTCATCGGAGCGGCCGGAAATTGGGACCTCGACATTTATCCCACTCCTTTCGGACAGATGCCCGGCCCGGAGATTCAACTGCAATCGCTCAACGCCCTGATTCATCATGCCTTCCTCCATGTGTGGCCAGATTGGACGTTCGTTCTCCTGATCGCACTGGCCTGCCTTGTCGCCTGGCTCCTGACGGTGTTCGTAGCGCGCATCTGGTTGCGCGTCGCGGCTTTCGCGGTTGTTTTCGTCGCGTTCCTCCTCGCGCTCAAACTGGCGTACGACGACGCCTCCACGGTTGTGCCCGGCATCCCGCCGATGCTCGCCTTCGCGATCTGCGGGCTGGTGACCTTCGTCTACGATTTCGCGCGCGAGACGCTGGAGAAGCTGCGTGTCCGGCGCACCTTCGAGTCCTACGTTTCGCGGGAAGTGGTGCGCGACATTCTCGATAATCCTGCCAGCTATCTCAATGCGTTAGGCGGGCAGCGGGCGAAGTGCGCCCTCATCATGACGGACCTGCGCGGTTTCACGACGATGTCGGAAGAGATGGAGTCGCAGGAGCTGGTGAAACAACTGAACGAATATCTCTCGCTCATGGTGGAAGACATTTTCGCCTTGCGTGGTTCGGTCGATAAGTTCATCGGCGACGCCATCCTCGCCGTCTGGGGCCACCTCAACAGCCGTGGCCAGCGGGCGATGTCGGGGACGCGCTCGAAGCAGTCCTGCGCATGCAGAAAAGCCTGCCAACTCAATGCCGATTGGGCCAAGCGCGGATTGCGCAATTTCCAAATGGGCGCGGGCTTGAACTACGGCGAGGTTGTTTTCGGAAACATCGGGTCAGCGCGAAAAATGGAGCCAACGGTGATCGGCGATGCGGTCAACGTGACGGCGCGGCTCGAAGGCCTAACGAAAGAATACGGCCGCGAGCTGCTCATCGGCGAAGGGGCGGCGGAGCTTTTGCGGGATCGTTATGCGCTGCAGTTTGTCGATCGCGTGGCCGTGAAAGGGAAGAGCCGGGCGCTCGATCTATATTCGGTTGTCGGCCTGGCCGGGCAGAAGCTGGAGTCGGTGGATGAATATCTCGCGAGTTACGAAGACGCGCGGAGGGCCTATCGGGAACGAAATTTCGCCGACGCGATGCGGCGATTTCAGCGCTGTCTCGAGCTGCGCCCGGCTGACGCGCTGCCCTCGGTTTACCTCGAACGCTGCGAGATTTTCCTCCAGCGACCGCCGGAGGAAGATTGGGAAGGCGTCTGGGTCGCGGAACACAAGTGAAGCGCCAATGGATGCTTTGCTGCGCGAGAGCACGATGTTGCTCCGTCCCCGGAAACGATTCAGCCTAACGAGCCAGATTCCCGCGCTTCGAAAGCGATCCGTCTACATCCGAACGACCCGCTTTGGATTCGTTAGGGCGCCTTGTCTGCTTCGACGTCAATCGAGATCGTGGCCTCTTCGCCGACGACCGCCGTTCCTTCGACCACTTTGCTCCAGTTCAACCCGTAATCGCTCCGCTTGATTGGCTCCGGTGTGACCTGCCAGCCGCTGATTGGCCTCCCGCCCATTCCCTTGCCTTTTCCGAGGAACTTGGCGTGAAGCGTGATCTCCTTCGTTACCCCATGCATCGTGAGATCGCCGATGATATCGCCGCTATCGGCCCCGGTCTGCTTCACGCTCTTGCTCTTGAAAGTGATCGTCGGGTATTTCGCAACATCGAAAAAATGGTTGCTCCGCAGATCTTCATCGCGTTTGTCGTTCTTCGTGTCGACGCTCGCCGCGTCGATCGTGGCGGTGACGGAGGATTTTTCCGGATGGTCGGGATCGACCGTGATCTTGCCTTCGAATTTCTTGAAGCTGCCATTCACGTAACTGAAGAAGTGGCGGATTTTGAAGCTGATCGCGGAATGAACCGGATCGATCTCATAGGTGTCGTCGGCGCGCGCGGTCAGGACGCCACCCGAGAGGAGGACGATCAGCAACGGCAGCAGGTGTTTTTTCATCGCGCTCAGATGTTAACGGCCCGGACCACGCCCGCCAGTATTTTCGACGGGCGCAAGCTACCCCAGCGCCTTCAGGAGCGCGGCGCGGTCGCGCGGCAGACGGCCGAAGAGCGCGCCTAACGCCTTCGCCGGATCGCTCTTCAACATCGCCGCATCGTGCACGCCGGCGAGCCGCGCCAGCTCCGCCTCGAAATGCTGTACCGCGCGCCGGGTCGCATTCTGCGCGTCGAGAAAACCGAAGGCGCGCCGCAGCAAATCGAAAAGCTCCGGCGCGGGATGCTCGGGTTCAGTGCTGATCTCGATCAGCTCGATGAAATAAGAAGCCGTCTGTGTGCGCAGATAATTCTGCCGGATGCCGGCGAATGGATTGCGCAGCACCACCTCGGTGAGGGTATGCAGATGGGAGCGGCGGCTGCGCCGAAGCTGAATCTCGGCTTCGAAAAAGAGATCGAGCTTTCCCGCGAAAACGCTCCTCGGACGGCGTGCCCCTTTCGCCACCGTCTCGAGATTGCCTAACGAATCGCTGCACCAGGAGACGATCAGGCTGGTGTCGCTCAGCTTCCTTTTCCGCAGCAGAATCGCCCGGGTCGTCTCCATCATTCAGCGCGCCAGAAGATTACCTGTTTCCAACGGCTCGGGAATGGTTTTCTGATTCGTTACGGCTTGGGGCTTTTCCCGAGCAAACGCTAGGAAAAACAACGACCGACTCGTGCGGCGATATTCCGACACGTGGCTACGGCGGCGGCTGCGAAAGTTTCCGCACAGCATGAAAAAAGCACTGATCACCGGTGGGGCAGGATTCGTAGGTTCGCATCTCGCGGATGAACTTTTACAAAACGGCTACGTCGTTAGGGCGCTGGATAATCTTTCGCCTCAGGTCCACGGACCCGCTGCCGGTCGGCCCGATTATCTCGACCCGGAAGTAGAGCTGCTGGTTGGCGATGTGCGGGACCCGAGCGCCGTCGAGGAAGCAATCGAGGGGGTCGATTGCGTCTTCCATCTCGCCGCCGCCGTCGGGGTTGGCCAGAGCATGTATCAAATCGCGGAATACACGGAGTGCAACGGCCTCGGGACCGCCGTCCTCCTCGAGGGATTGATGGAGCGACCGGTCGAGCGCGTCGTCGTTGCCTCCAGCATGAGCATCTACGGCGAAGGCTTTTACCGCGACGAAGCGGGCCAGGTCGTTTCGCCTAACGAACGCAGAATCGCCCAGCTCAAGGTCCGCGATTGGGAAGTGCGCGCGGAGGACGGCGCCGTCCTCCGGCCGATCTCGACTGACGAGTCGAAGTGCCCGGCATTGCCTTCCGTCTACGCCATCTCGAAATATCACCAGGAGCGCCTTTGCATGAATGTCTGCCCGGCCTACGGGATGGAGGCGGTCGGTTTGCGCTTCTTCAATATCTACGGCTCGCGCCAGGCTCTCTCCAATCCCTACACCGGTGTCCTCGCGATTTTTGCCTCGCGTTTTCTGAATAACAAACCGCCGCTCATCAATGAGGACGGCCGCCAGCAGCGCGACTTCGTCAGCGTGCACGACATCGCGCGCGCCTGCCGCCTCGCGATGGAAACGCCCGCGGCCGCGGGCGAAGTCTTCAACATCGGGAGCGGACACTCCTTCAGCATCCTTGAGATCGCCGAACAAATGGCGCGAGTGCTGAACAAGCAAGAGCTTGAGTCAAAAATCACCGGCAAATATCGCGTCGGCGACATTCGCAACTGCTTCGCCGACATCTCGCACGCGCGGCGCATTCTCGGTTACGAACCACGGGTCGCGCTCGAGCCGGGGCTCGAGGATCTGGCCGAATGGCTCGAAGGCCAAATCCCGCTCGACCAAGTGGACGCCGCGCAGGAAGAGCTGGAAGCGCGCGGCCTCACCGTTTGATGATGCCGACGGAGACGGAGCGCCATCTTCACGTTC
>DASXDC010000146.1:0-6510 GCA_036490855.1 Chthoniobacterales bacterium | reverse complement strand
TCCGTCGTGCCGTCGCTCGCCGTCAGGATGTCGGCCTGGTTCCAGGCGCCGCCTTGGTTAAGGAAGACGTAGACTTCGCCGGCCGAGGTGTGGCCGTTAACGGTCGCGACATCGGCTGCGATGATCGCCTTGCCGCCGTGGAGCGCGAGGGTGTTGCCGAAGTTAAAGAACGAGCCGGGATCGCTCGCGGTAAGTTTTTGCATCTGGCTCCAGGTGCCGCTGAGATCGGTGAAGACGTAGGCGGCGCCGGCGCCCGCGTGGCCGTCGACGGTCGCGCCGAACGCGCCGATGAGCGCGTTGTTGCCGCTGATCGCGACTGATTCGCCAAAGCTGTCGCTCGCCGCCCCGTCGCTCGCCGTCAACTTCTGGGTCTGGCTCCAAGTGCCGCCGGAATTAGTGAAAACGTAGACCGCGCCCTGAGCGAAGGCGCCGCCGATGACCGCCTGCGGCGAGCCAACGAGAATGGTCGAGCCGTGGAGCGCAACGGAGAGGCCGAAGTTGTCGAAGGCTGCACCGTCGTCGGCGGTGAGTTTTTGGGTTTCTGTCCAGATGCCGTTGGTGAGGGTGAAGACGTAGACGGCGCCTTGGGCAGGATTACTTCCGACGGTGGCGCCATTGGCCCCGATGACGAGGGTGTCGCCATCGACGGAGACGGAGGCGCCGAAGTTATCGAAGAGACCGCCGTCGCTCGCGGTCAGCTTTTGCGTTTCAGAGAAAGTGCCGGCGACTTCGGTGAAAGCGTAGGCGGCGCCTTGCGCGACGACGCCGTTGACGGTCGCGCTGAAGGCAGTGACGAGCAGGTTGCCGTGGTCGAGCGCGACGCGATAACCAAATTCGTCGCCCGCCAGTCCGTCGCTCGGGACGAGCTTTTGGCCTTCGGTCCAGATATCGCCGGTCTGATTAAAAACGTAGGCCGAGCCGCGGAAACTGGCGTCGCCATCGGCTCCGATGACGGCGGTGGTCGTTTTAATCGCGGCGGCCGACCCGAAGAAGGTGTTGGCCGTTCCGTCACTCGCGGTGACTTTCTGCTCGGTGAAAGTATCGGCCGGAGCCTGCGGCCGGAGTTGTTGACCGGAGGCACTCGGGGCAAGGCCGAAACCGAGTGCCGAGAAGGCGGCCAGCCAAGTGGAGATGGAAATACGAGCGATGGTGAAGGGGATTTTTGACGCGGTCTGTTTGATCATGCTTTCTCCCTTTGATGAATTATCGGCTCCAACCGAAGATCTTTTCGGTTTTGAAGTCCGATGTTTTTGAACAACTGACGTTGAAGCTCGCCCCAAAAAGGCGGCGTCTAAATTCGTCTCGAGAGATCTCGGCGGACTTCCCGCAAACGGAAAACGTGAAATCTTTCCGCCGCCGCCGCCTGACTTTTCTCGCCTAGCGAGTGTCGGGAGCTCTTAGCTCGCCGCCGCCGCCGCCGCTCTCGCCTGCGCGCGCTCGTTCCAATCGGCCCGGAGCGTTTTCATTTCCGCGCGGAGCGCGGTCATGCGCGCCGGCACCCCCTTATATTTTTTTGTGGTGCCGTTGACCTTGCGATCGACCGCGCCCTGGCTGACGAGACCCTGGAGTTTCTCGTAAGAACGAAGGCGGAGCATTTCTTCGCCGCCGCTGGCCGCGTTGCGCTCCCGCAGATTGGCGAGGACGATTTCGAAGAGCGGTTTGAACTCGAAGGATGCTTTCGAGGACAGCACTGAGACCAGCTCTTCGGTGATAATGTCGGGGGCGCGTCGCGAAAAGAAGGTTCCGGATGGTTTGGACATCGCGGAGTATAATACAGAATCCGAAAACTTCGACCGCGGATTGAATTTTTGCGGCAGATCCCTCGCCGCTAGGGCTTTCGCCGCCAATGTCGCAGCACCCGATGGCTCGGTGTGGCGGTGGCATTTTCGCTCGCGGAATCGAGCAGCTCCCGGCGCCGCAAAGTCTGCAGGGCAATCTGAACCGCGCTCTTCGAAAGGCCTGTCGCTTCCGCAATCGTGCGCAGGCTGGCCGCGATCGGACGCCAGCGCTGGCCTTCGGCTTCCCGGTAGAGATGGAGGTAAACGAGGAAGGCCGCCGGTTGCTGGTCGTGCCCAACCAGATCGCGCATCAGGACATCAAGCACGTAGTCGTCGATCGGAACAGTCCGGCGGAAGCGCGGCATGTCGCGAACGTTAGCGGCTCTACCGATAACCGGACAGTGATTTCTGCGCGCGAGGCTCTGCCGGCGCTGGACGATCGCGCGCTGGCCGGCCTAACGTGGCGCCGCCATGATCAAACAAATCAAGTTCGTCAGTATTCCCGTCGCCGATCAAAACCGGGCGCTCGACTTTTACACAGAGAAGCTCGGATTTACTATCATCACCGATCAGCCGTTCGACGAGAAGCAGCGCTGGATTGAATTGCGCGTCCCGAAAGCGGAGACGCGTGTCGTGCTTTTCACCCCGGAATGGGAGGAGAAACGCATCGGCGCGATGATGAACATGTCCTATTCCTGCGATGACATCGAAGCGACCTACGCCGAGCTGAAGGAGCGCGGAGTGGAATTCGAAGGCCCGCCCGAGAAGCAGCCTTGGGGCACCTACGCGATGTTCAAGGATAGCGAGGGAAACCGCTTCGTCCTTTCCGCCTGAGATTCGTTAGGCGCGCATCATTGGAAAGCGCGGCCATATTGCACCGGCGCCTTCATTTCCCGGTGGAGCGCGCGCGCAGCCGAGAGCGGCCAATAGGGATGTCGCAGAAATTCCCGCGCCATCAGCACGAGGTCGGCCTCGCCAAGGCGCACGATCTGATCCGCCTGCTCGGGCGCGGTGATCAGGCCGACCGCGCCGGTCGCGATTTCCGCCTCCGCTCGAATCCTCGCCGCGAACGGCAGCTGGTAGCCAGGGCCGATGGGGATTCTCGCGTTTGGCACGTTGCCGCCGCTCGAGCAATCGAGCAGATCCACGCCTAACGACTTGAGATGTCTGGCAAGCGCGACGGAATCGTCTCCCGTCCAGCCGCCCTCCGTCCAATCAGTCGATGAGATGCGGACAAAGAGGGGATATTTTCCCGGCCAAACGTCGCGCACGGCTTCGACCGTCTGGCCAAGAAAGCGGATCCGGTTTTCAAACGAACCGCCGTACTGGTCGCTCCGCTGGTTGCTCAAAGGCGAAAGAAAACTGTGCAGCAAATAACCGTGCGCCGCGTGGATCTCGACCACCCGTGCGCCAGCCTGCAGGGCGCGTCGGGCGGCGTCGGCAAAGGCCTGGCTGATCCGATCGATGCCGGTGTGATCGAGTTCCTGCGGCGTTTGATAGCCTTCGGCGAAAGGGAGCGGACTCGGCCCGAAGATCGGCGCCCAGCCATGGGCGCTCGTGCCTAACGGTTTGCCACCGAGCCATGGCGCGCTCGTGCTCGCCTTGCGTCCAGCATGCGCGAGTTGCATCGCCGGGACCGCGCCCTGCGTCTCGATGAAGGCGAAAATGCGCGCCAGCATTTCCATCTGCTCATCTTTCCAAATCCCGAGATCATCCGGGCTGATGCGGCCGTCCTCGATGACGGCAGCCGCCTCGGTGAAAACAAGCGCCGCTCCCCCGACCGCGCGGCTGCCGAGATGAACGAGGTGCCAGTCGTTCGCGAAACCATCGACGCTCGAATACTGACACATCGGCGAGACGACGATGCGATTGCGCAATTCCACCTCGCGTATCCGGAGAGGTGCGAAGAGGTGGGCTGAATCGTGCTGCATGACAATCAATCGCACTTCCCGCTCGTGCGCGCTCTCTGCTCATGAATCTCGAAAGCGCGTCTTGGTTTGGAAGCTGCAGTCTGAACCGGCGAAGCGATCGTGCTTCTCAAAAAACTTGCCGTCTCGCATCCGTTCCCGTATCCCCTGCGTAGCAAACTGCGGCACCGGCTTTCGCCTGGCGAAGAAGGGGAATTAACCGGCCCGGCCGACCCTCACATTTCTATTCAACCGGACGAGCAAACCATTATGAGCACGATCAGCGCCGAGACCGCCGTCAGGGAACGGTATGCCGCTGGAGCGCAAGCTGCCGAGGCGAAGCTCTGTTGCCCGGTCGATTACAATCCCGAGTTTCTCAAAGTCATCCCGCCAGAGGTAATCGAGCGCGATTATGGGTGTGGCGACCCGAGCAAGTATTTGCACGCGGGCGAGACGGTGCTCGATCTCGGGAGCGGGACCGGCAAGATTTGTTTCATCGCCGCGCAGGTCGTCGGGCCTAACGGAAAGGTGATCGGGGTCGATATGACAGACGAGATGCTGGGCGTCGCGCGCCGGAACGCTCCGATCGTCGCGGAGCGGATCGGTTACAGCAACGTCGAGTTTCGCAAAGGCCGCATTCAGGACCTCGCGCTCGATCTCGAGAAGCTCGATGCGGAACTGCAGGCGCGGCCAATCACCGACGCCGCCTCATTCCTGCGCGCGGATGAGCTGGCGCAGGATTTGCGCGTCAAACATCCGCTTGTGGCGAGCGACGCGGTGGATGTCGTGGTCTCCAACTGCGTCCTCAATCTGGTCGAGCCGAAATCGAAGCGGCAGCTCTTCGCGGAGATTTTTCGCGTCCTGAAAAAAGGCGGCCGCGCCGTCATCTCCGACATCGTTTGCGATGAGGAAGTGCCGGAGCATTTGCAAAACGACGCCGAGTTGTGGAGCGGCTGCATCTCCGGCGCGCTGACCGAGGAAGGATTCCTCCAGGCTTTCAGCGAGGCTGGATTCTACGGAATTCAGATTCTGAAACGGGACGAGAAACCGTGGCAGACGGTGGAGGGAATTGAATTTCGCTCCCTCACGATCGAAGCCTTCAAGGGTAAGCAGGGATCTTGTTTCGAACGCAATCAGGCGGTGATTTATCGCGGTCCGTTTCGCGAAGTGCTCGACGACGATAATCATCGGATGGAGCGCGGAGTGCGCTACGCGGTTTGCGACAAGACCTACAATCTCTACCGCAAGGCACCCTATCGCGAATTCTTCGAGTTGGTCGAGCCGCGCAACGACATTCCGTTAGGCGAGGCAAAGCCGTTCGATTGCTCGCACACCGCGCGCCGCCACCCGAAGGAAACCAAAGGTCAGGATTATAAGCTGACGACGGAGGCGAGCAGTTGCTGCGACGGCGGAAGTTGCTGTTGAAGGCGCTGGAATCATGAGTGCGACCAGAATTTATCGGATTTTCTTCCGCGCAGCCGACCGGTTATGAGCAACGACTTCGCGCGCAAGCTCGCCCAGCATTCCCTCTCGCTTCATCACACGAAAACGGAGATCCTCCAGATCAACGTCGGCAAACTCTGCAACCTCACCTGCATTCACTGTCACGTGAACGCCGGACCGAAACGAAAGGAAGTCATGACCAGGGAAACGATCGACCGCGTGATCGACTGGCTGGCCAAGACCGACATCCCGACGGTCGACCTCACGGGCGGCGCTCCGGAGATGATCCCGGATTTTAAATATCTCGTCGAACGCCTGAAAGCGCTCACCCCGCCGCGGCACATCATCGACCGCTGTAATCTGACGATCCTGCTCGAGCCGGGCTTTGAGGACTACGCAGCTTTTCTCGCCCGGCATCAGATCGAGATCATCGCATCCATGCCCTGCTATTCGCCGGAAAACGTCAACGCGCAGCGAGGTGACGGTGTCTTTGACGGGAGCATCAAAAGCTTGCAGCTTCTCAACTCGTTAGGCTACGGGCGCGATCGGGCGCTTCCGCTCCATCTCGTTTACAATCCAAACGGCGCCTTTCTTCCCGGCCCGCAGGCGGAGCTGGAGGCGGATTACAAGCGCGAGTTGAAAGATCATTTCGGGATCGTCTTCAACAAACTCTTTACGATCACGAACCTGCCCGTTTCGCGGTTCGCTTCCTGGTTGAAGAACAACGGGCAGCTCGCTGATTACATGACGTTGCTGAACGACGCCTTCAATCCCGCGACCGTCAACGGCCTGATGTGCCGGAATACGATTAACGTCAGTTGGGAGGGAGAAGTCTTCGATTGCGACTTCAATCAGATGCTGAAGATGCAGTGGAGGGATGACGATCATTCCACCGGCTTTCACCTCTGGGAGGTCGATCTCGAGGAAGTGGAAAACCGCAAAATTCTCAGCGGCAATCACTGCTTCGGCTGCACCGCCGGCGCCGGTTCGAGTTGCGGCGGCGCGCTCCTCTAGCGCGCACCGCTTTTCGTTAGGGCAACAGCTCCCGGTATCGCTCAGCCGCTCTTGAGATTATGTCCACGGCAGCGGAAGAACGGGCGTAAGGGAGAGCGTCGACGCGCAGTTTGACACCTTCCTACTCACTGCGTTTTAAGTCATGGCGAGATGGGAGCGCGCTTCTGGTGAATTAGATGGAGCCAGTTCGCTCCAAGTAAGGGCGTGGGAGGTGTCGACATCGTGAGCGCGAGCGAGAAGAGTAGAAGCGAAAATAACCGGCGAAAGTTCAGAGACGTTGACTTCATCCGCCGTATCAATCTGCCCGAGGAAATTTATCGTCAACGCAGCCTGCCTCCGAGAGACGAACGAGAGGTTCAGATGTCCGG
>DASXDC010000145.1:0-16834 GCA_036490855.1 Chthoniobacterales bacterium | reverse complement strand
AAAAATGTTGAGAACCGGCTGAATACTGAGGAGAACGACGAGCGCCGCCACCGCCCAACCGGCGGCGAGCATTGGCCGCGAAACGAGCGCGCCTTCCCGCGCCGCAGCCGCCCGCTTCGTTAGGCCGCGCGGCAGGATTTTGGCGAGAGCGCGATCGTCGAAGCAGGCGATCGCGGGAATAATCGTGAGCCAGTTGAGAAAAGAGAGATTGCCGCCGAGCGCGATCGCGACCTGGAAAGCGACGATGACGCCGCCGGCGATGAGGCGGGCGAGGCGCGGCCAGAAAACAAACCAGGGCGCAACCAGCTCAGCGAAGTGATTGAAGAGAACCCCGCCCCGTAAAACGACGCGAGGCAAAAAGTGAAACCAGCGGCTGAGCCCGTTCGGGATCGGCTGCGTCTCGAAGTAGTAATAGAGCGTCGTCAGATTCCGCCAGCTTTCGTCGCCGCGGATTTTGATCATGCCCGCGCCGAACATGACGCGGAAAATGAGCCAGCGAAAAAGCCAGAGGACGACGAGCGGCGGCGGGCGTCTCGGGAAGGGCCGGCCATCGAGCAGCGGGCAGAGAAAGATGGCGAGGAAGCCGGTTTCGAGGAGCTGCGTTTCCCAGCCGTAGCCATACCAATCCTGGCCGAGGTGGACGAAGGACATGTAGAGCATCCAAAGGATCGCGAGGAGAATGGCGTTGGCGTAACCGCAGGCGACGAGGCAGGAGAGAGCGAAGCCAACCCAGGCGGTGAGGACGAGCGCGCTGTCGGAGTGGTTCACCCAAAACAACGAAGGCAGCCTAACGAATCCGCCTAACGAACCGCCCAGCGCGCTCCGGACGTGGGCGAGGAAATCGCCGAGCGGCAGCAAACCGTCGGAGCCAATCAGAGGAAGAATCTGGTTGGCGGCGACGAGGAAGGCGATCGCGTAAACGACGCCGAGGAGGCGCAGGATCAGGAAGCGCGTGAGCCAGTAGCTCTCGCGATCGGGGAGAACGCGCTCCCACTCAACGATCTTCACCTAAGAAAATCGCAAGCGCGAGCGTCTTCGGATTGGGGAGCGCGCGACTCGCGTCCTGTGAGCGGCGAGTCGCCGAAATTATTCGGCGGCTTTCTTCGCCGGCCGGCGAATGAGCGTGATCTGTTTGATCCGCGCGGAGTCGGACGGACTCCAGGTCGCGACTTCGGGATCGTCCTTGAAAGCTTCGTGCACGATCCGGCGCTCATAGGAATTCATCGGCTCGAGCTGCAAGGGCCGCCCGGAAAGTCGCACCCGCTCGGCCAGCTGCTTCACGTGCTGCACGATCTTATCCTGCCGCATGGAGCGATACATTTCGCAATCGACAATCCATTTCGGCGCATTCCCGTCCTTCGATTGCAGGAGTCGATTGAGGAGGAACTGGACCGCGTCGAGCGTCTCGCCGTCGCGGCCGATGAGGCGTTCGGATTCCTCGGTATAAATCTGCAAAGTCGGATTGCCGGTCTCGCTTTTGGTTTCCTCGATCTCGACCACAAAACCGAGATAGCCGAGCATGGTGTCGAGGAGTTCTTTCGCGTTCGCGATCGGTTGGGCTTCGATGCTCATCAGCGTCCTCTTCTTCGGCGTTTTGTCGGCTGATTCACTTTCTCGAGTTTCGGCAGGGGCTGGTTCCGGTTCTGGTACAACTGCAGGATCGTAAACAGGTTTTGAGTTGTATAATACAAAGCGAGCGCGGCCGCAAAGTTGTAGCAGAAAACGACAAAGATCAGCGGCATGAACATCATCACGCGCTGTTGCGTCGCGTCCCCGCTTTTCGGCGTGATGTGAGTCATCCAGAAGCTCGTGCCCGCCATGATCAACGGCAGGATATTGATCGGCCAACCCAGACCCGGGATGTGCGCGACCGTGTCGGGCTGGGAAAGATCGTGCACCCAAAGGAAGCTCGCGTTCCGCAGCTCGACCGCCTGTCGGAGCATGGTAAAGAGGCCGAAGAAGATCGGGATTTGAATCACCATCGGCAGACAACCGCTGACCGGATTAACGCCGTAATCCTTATAGAGTCTCATGACCTCGGCGTTCATCTTCGTCGGGTCGTCCTTGTACTTTTCCTTCAGCTCCTGCATCTTGGGCGAGAGGGCGCTCATCCGGCGCATCGATTTGTTCGCCTTGGTCTGGAGCGGCCAGAGGATGAGCTTGATAATCGCGGTCAGGATAAGAATCGCGATGGCGTAATTGCCGACGAGCCCGTGGAGCAGGTTCATCATGTTGAGGAGCGCTTCGCTGACCAGTTTCCAAAGGCCGAAGTCCATGATCTCGGCTTCGTCGTGCGTCAGTTGCGCGAGGCGATGATAGAGCTTCGGTCCGATGTAGAGCTGGAAACGCGCGGTCGCCGTCTGTCCGGGTTGCAGTTGGAATCCCGGGAGGCCCATCGCGCCCTCGATCCCCCACTCCTGCGGCCCGGTCTGGTTTTTGTGCGATTCGAAGCGATCAGCCCAGACGCGGTCCGCCTTGGCGTTCAATGGCGTGATGAGAGTGACGAAGAACTGGTTGCTCACGCCGGCCCATTCCGCGCCCTTGATTTGCTCGTCGAAATACTGCTGCGCGGCGCGTTTCTGCACGCCGATGAATGGATAATTCTGCTCCGCGAACCAGCTCACGTCGGTCGTCTTCGTCTTGCCGTCGATGCACCAGGTGAGCCGGGTATAGTTAGGCAAATCGTTGTGATGGATCGGGACGGCCGCGCCGAGCGCGAGGTAATAGCCGGGATTCTTGTAGGCGATTGTGCCGCGGTTTTGGAAATCGACTTCCAGCTCCGCGATGTAGTTGTCCTTCTGGTTAGGCGGAGCGGCCAGAGTGAACTTTTTCCGGAGCTCGACGTTCTGGGGCAACGCGCGCTCGAATTGCACGCTGCCCTTTTCGGCCGTCATCGCGAATTCCTCGAGCGCGGGCGCGGCCGGTTTCTCGATGATCGCGCCGATCGGCAGAGCGCGGTTCGAATTCAGCTTTACCGGCGCGCCGTTTTCTCCCTTGTGCTGGGGCAGGATCGCCCCGGCGATGCCGCCACCGCGATCCGTCAGGAGCAGCTCGAGATCAGGATTGCGCAGGGTCGTCGTCTTCTCGACGAAAGAGACTGGCGTCGGCGTCGGGCTCGGAGTCGGCTCGTTAGGCGGAGGCGCGGCCGCGGTCGCGCCCGGGGCCGCCGTCGGTGAGGCGGCGCTCGCCATCGTCATCGGGGTTGGCGAAGCCAGGACTTTCGGGGACGGCGCCGAAGGATGCTTCGCCATGTAGACCTCCCACGCGATCAATCCAACGATGCAAAGCGTAACGGCAATCCAGGCTTGTCGGTCCATAAACGGCGTGATTATTCACAGACCAGATGGTGCGCCAGCGAATCACAGTGCGGGACCGGATCCACCCCCTGCCCGCCCCAGGGGTGGCAACGAGCGAGCCGCTTCATTCCAAGCCAGCTCCCGCGCAGAGCGCCATGACGTTCCAGCGCCTCGATAAAATAAGCGGAACAAGTGGGCTGAAAGCGACAACCGGAACCGGGCCCGCCGAGGAAAGAAAGGAGCGGCGAGAGCGTCCACCGATAGGCGCGAATGAGGAAGCGAAGGAACGAAACCATCGTCAGGGGCGTAGGATAGAAGCGCGCTGTGCGAGACGCAACCAATCCTCATCGAGCGCGGCGGAGGACGCCTGCGCCGCCGCCGGTCGCGCCACCACCACCAGCCACAATCCCGGGACGAGCGCATGCTGATGGCGCCGCACCGTCTCGCGCAGGCGGCGCCGGACGCGGTTGCGCAGGACGGCGCCGCCGACGCGGCGTGAAGTGACGATGCCGACTCGAAACGCCGCTTCCTCTTCCACCCGCAACACTCCGAGCATGAGAAAACCGCCGCGAACCGTTCGGCCTTCGAGCCGCACGCGCTCGAAATCCCGATTGCGTTTCAACCGCCGCCTCTTCGGGAATCGGAGGCGGGCCGTCGCTTTCGCCAGATCACTCATCGCGCTGCAGCCTAACATATCGGCTTCGCGTCATCCGATCGTCACGAAGCGCGCCTCGAATTAGCGTCGCCTCCATGCGAATTTCCCGCGCCATGCAGTCCCGATTCCTCCTCGCCGTCGCGCTTCTTCTTCCAATGATTGGGCCAGTCATCGCCCAGCCGCGGCGAGGCAAAGCGAACCATGTCGTGGTCGTCGTCTGGGATGGAATGCGGCCCGATTTCATCAGCCCCGAAAACACGCCGACTCTCGCCGGGCTCGCGCGCTCCGGCGTTTTCTTCAGGAACAATCATCCGGTTTTCCCGAGCTCGACCAACGTCAACGGCGCGGCCCTCGCGACCGGAAATTATCCGGGAGACAACGGCGTTTTCGCGAACGAGGAGTTTCGGCCGGCGATCGACCCACACTCGCCGATCGACACCTCCGATTTCCCTGCGCTGGACGCGAGCGACGGCCGGATCAATCGCGATTTTCTCCATGGCCTAACGATCGCCGAACTCGTCCAGCAAACCGGCCGGCGGACCGCGGTCGCCGGCTCAAAGCCGGTCGCACAATTCTTCGATCGCGCGCGCCGGCGTGAGACCGCGGCGGCGCGCGCC
This sequence comes from Chthoniobacterales bacterium, assembly GCA_036490855.1. Classification (GTDB taxonomy): domain Bacteria; phylum Verrucomicrobiota; class Verrucomicrobiia; order Chthoniobacterales; family UBA10450; genus Palsa-1392. Next base: position 12,266 of record DASXDC010000145.1, on the reverse strand, counting down.
TCGATCGTTCTCTATCGCGGCAAAGTTCTTCCCGCGAGCGCGAGTGGCGCGATTTTCTCCGCCCTTGGCCCTTTCCCAAAGCGAAAAGGTTTGCCTAACGAGGAGGAAGACGCCTGGACAACGCGCGGGCTGACCGATTTTCTCTGGAAAGACGATGTCCCCGAATTCTCGCTCCTCTGGTTGAGCGAACCCGACCTTTCCCAACACCAAACCGGCCCCGGCTCTCCCACGGCGCGGGCCGCGATCAAAAGCGACGACGACAAGCTCGCCCGGGTCATCGCCGCTCTTCAGGCAAAAAAGCTCTGACGAGCACCGATCTCTTGATTGTTTCCGATCACGGCTTCTCCACCGTCGATCTCGCGCTCGACGCCGCCGAACGTCTCCGCGCGGCTGGTTTCGACGCGGTCAGGAATTTTCCCGCTGCTCCCAAACCGGGCCAGATTCTGATCGTTAGTCTGGGCGGGAGCATGGAGTTCTACGTCGCAGGTCACGAGGCCGCTACTGTCCGGCGGCTGATTGACTATTTGCAGCATTCCGATTTCGCCGGCGTCATCCTCACCCGTACCCCGCAGTCTGGGGCGTTCGACTTTGCCCGGCTCCACATCGCGACCCCGGACGCGCCGGACGTGCTGGTCGCCGCGCGCTGGAATTCTCGGCCTAACGAGTTCGGGACAGCGGATGAAGTCGCTTCCGATATTGGCCGCCGGGTAGGCGAAGGCACCCACACCACCCTCAGCCCATCCGACATGAACAACACTCTCGTCGCGAGCGGGCCTGATTTTCGTCGCGGCTGGATCGATGAACTACCGACCGGGAACGTCGACCTCGCGCCGACGATCGCCTCTATCCTCGGCCTGACGACGCCGAAGATGGACGGCCGCGTCCTGACGGAAGCGCTCATCGGCGGGAGCCCGGCCCCGGCCGCGGTCACAGACGAAATGAAAGCCGAGCGGTCGCTCGGCAAGACCATCTGGCGCCAGACTCTTCGCCTAACGACTGTCGGCAAAACGACTTATTTCCTCGAAGGCAACGGCGGCGAGGAAGCGAAGCCGCGCTAAGTCGCAAGGGTTCGTTGATAGAGCGCTTGGTATTGCGGCACGATCCGGTCGGCGCTGAAGTTGGCCTCGGCGCGACGGCGCCCATTTGCCCCCATCTCGCGCGCCAGCTCCGGCGAATCGGCGAGCAATCCAATCGATTGCGCGAGCCCTTCTGCGTCGCCAAACGAATGCAGAAAACCGCACTCCCGATCGACCACGACCTCCGGAATTCCTCCGACCCGAAATGCCACCACCGGCTTGGCGTGAAAGAGGGTCTCAAGGATGCTCAAACAGAAGCTCTCGTTCTCCGAGCTGTAGAGCCCGGCGTCGGCCGCGTTCAGATATTCCTCCACCTCTCGCACCTGCTCCTTCACCGTAACGCGCGCGCGCAGATTCAGTTCGTCGAGCAGCGGCTCATAAGGCGCAAACGAACTCCCGGCCAGGATCAGCAGCCGGAGCGGACGAGAACTGCACGCCGCGGCGAAACTCCGGAGGAGCAGGTCGATCCGTTTCAAGGGACGAACATTCGAGATGTGGACGACCAGGAAATCGCTGGTCGTTAGGCCAAGCTCCCCTCGCACTTCATCCCGCGCCCGCTGCCGTCCCGAAGGAACAAAGAAATTCCGAATCACCTCGACCGGTTGGCGGAGCCGGAAGGTCGCGACCGTTTCTGCGCGCAGACTTTCCGAGACGGTCGTGATCGCATCCGAATGGGAGAGCGCATGCTCGATTGCCGGGCGATAGCTCGGATCCTGCCCGAGCAACGTCGTGTCCGTACCATGCAGGGTGGTGACGATCTTCGGCGCGCGCTGCCCATTTCCGCCCAGCATTTGCACCGCCAGATAAGCCGCGGTGGCGTGCGGCACAGCGTAGTGGACGTGGAAAAGATCGAGCTTCGCCTCCTGCGCGATCTGTGCCATTCGGACCGCCAGCGGCAGGGTGTAATCGGGATAAGTGAAGAGGCTGTATTCATTCACGACCACTTCGTGGAAGAAGATGCCCGGCTGCGCGAGATCGAGTCTAACGGGAAGCGCCGAGCTGAAGAAATGCACTTCGTTTCCCCGCTGCGCGAGCTCCGAGCCGAGCGCGGTCGCGAGGATGCCGCTCCCGCCGATGAGCGGGTAACAGGTAATGCCGATCCTGAGCGCGCCGGAGTCTTTCATTCAGAAAAGGCGCACGGAAAGCGGAAGCTCGGCAAGGCTCGTGAGGAGCAGATCGTCGCTCGGAAAAAGCGCCTGCGCGTATTCCACTCCGGCCGTGACCCCGAGAAGTCGGGCGCGGGCGATTTGCAATTCGATGTAACGACGGGTGCGCAACTGCGTCTGGTGGCATTCCATCAACTCGACCCAGCGTGCGTAATGCGCGCTGATATCGACCCGCAGTCTTGGGCGCTCGTTAGGCAACTCAGCCTCCGGCGTGATCGCATATTCGAAATGATGCCGCAGGGCGTGCGGCGGCAGATCCAGCAGCTCGCTCAGTCCGCCGTAGCGCGCGAGACGAGCGGCGTCTCGGCACAATTGGCTAACCACAACATGATCCGGGTGCTGGTCGCGCGCACTGGTCGGAGCGAGCAATATATCGGGACGAAAGGAGCGAACCTGGCGGGCGATTGCGATCGCGTTCGCGGGCGATGTCGCGAGATGGCAATCGCCGCCGAGATCGAGAAAGTCGATCGTCGCTCCGAGCATCTGCGCGGCCGCGCGCGCTTCGCCCTCCCGGTCGTTAGGCTGGCCGTTGCTCCCGGCTTCGCCGCGCGAACAAAGACAAAGCGCCAGCGCGCTCCCGCGTCCCGCCTCCCCGAGCAGAACACCTCCGCAGCCGAACTCGATGTCATCGGGATGCGCCCCGACCGCGAGGAGACGAAGTTTGGTTTCAGGCATCGGGGACATAGGCGCGATCGGACTCGGAGATTTCGTCCCGAGCGATGAATTGGACCCCGGGCGCGTCATCTCTGTTCAGATATTTGATCTCGCTCGCGCCCGCGACGTAATGGGTGCACTGGATAACCGATTGCATCCAGGGCAAACGCGTGTCCCGCGTCGGGCTGATCTGACTGGCGTCGTATTTCTCGATCGGCAATCTCAGGTATGAATCGCCGCCCTTGTGCAGGAGCAAGGCATCCGGGCTGATCCGCGCCCTAACGAGTTCCTCGTGGTAACGGACATCGACAAAATAATCGTCGACCGCACAGGCGCGCCAGCGAAAGTCGGGATCGCCCGAGCGCAGGACAGGAATCCCTTCCAGCAGTCCCAGCTTTCGATACATCGCGAGACAAAAGTCGGCCACGTTCTTCGCTTCAACTTTCTGGAAATGTTCGACCAGGGGCGGTGGAATCAGATTCGGCAACTGACGCGCGGTTTCCTTTTGCCAATCCGCCAGGACCCGTTTGGCGAAGAGCGGGGAAAAATGCTTCTGGATCTTGTTCGCAAACCGAAAGTTGATCCGATGCTCCCGCCCGCTTCGCCGATCGCGCAGGATCGTGATCGTCTCGCGCGGGTCATGATCGCTGTCGTGATAGAAGAAAACGATCTCGCCGCCGATTTCCCGTTGGAGCCGGCGAGCCGTCTCGATCTTCGCGAAAAGAAATCGCCGCGGAAAAATTCCGGATGGTTGTTGCCCAAAACAGATGATCGGCGCCGGCATGGTCAGGCGAGAAGAGGCGCACGCAAGACTGTCTTCTCGAGAAAGGCGGAGAGAAGGAAAACCGCCGCGCAGCCGATGACGTTAAACCAGAGATAGCCGATGCTCGTGCCGTAAAAGAGAAAAAGCACCAGCGCCTGCGAGATGAGCGCGGCGGCAAAGACGGCTGAGCCGCGAACGAAACGGAGAAAGAATGCGACGAGGAAAATTCCCAAAATGCTCCCGTAGAAGATCGAGCCGAGGATGTTGATCGCCTGAATCAGGTTCTCGACCAGATTGGCGAAAAGCGCGAAAGAGATCGCCACTCCGCCCCAGAGCGCGGTGAAAAACTTCGAGACAAAGAGGTAGTGCGCCTCGCTCGCGCCGGGCCGAAGCAGCGGGCGGTAAAAATCGACCACCGTCGTCGAGCCGAGCGCGTTCAACTCCGAGGCGCTGGAGGACATTCCCGCGCAAAAGATCACGGCGATGAGCAGCCCGATGACACCGTGCGGGAGATAGCGCAGGACGAAACTGATGAAGACGTAGTCGGCATCGTTCGTCTCGAGTTTCGGATCGGCGGCCTTGAGCGTTTGCTTCACCTCGCCCCGGAGATGATCGATCGCTTTCTGTTCCTGGCGCACCGTGGTCGTGGCGGTTTCAATCGCCGGCCCTGATCTGGAGTCGAGCGCATTCGTTAGGCTCTCGACCGCCTTCCGCTTCTCGGCGAAGGCGGCAGCGTAGCGCACCTGGAGCGCAGCCAGATTGCCTGCCTGCGCGGTTTGGGCCGCGCGCTCGTAGGCCGGCTGATTGAAAAAGAGAGGCGGCTTTTCAAACTGGAAAAAGACGAAAACCATCACGCCGGTGAGGAGGATAAAAAACTGCATCGGGAGCTTGAGGACGGCGTTGAAGATCAGCCCGAAGCGGCTCCCGGCTAACGAACCGCCCGCGAGGTAACGCTGGACCTGCGATTGATCGGTTCCAAAATAGGAGAGGGCGAGGAAGAATCCGCCGAGCAAGCCGGACCAAAAAGTATAGCGACGCTGGAGATCGAAGGAAAAGTCGACCGAATCGAGCTTGCCCATCCGGCCGCCGATGGAGAGGGCGTGAAGGAAGGAAACGTTAGGCGGAAGGCGATACAGGATCATGCCGAAGGCGACCGCCATCCCGGCGAAAATCACCGCCATCTGCCATTTCTGGGTGTGGCTGACCGCGGTCGTGCCGCCGGAGGTGGTGTAAACGACGACAAAAAGACCGGCCAGGAGAATCGTTAGGCGCAGGTTCCAGCCGAGGAGCGCCGAGAGGATAATGGCCGGCGCGTAGATTGTGATCCCGGCGGCGAGCCCGCGCTGCAGAAGAAAAAGAAACGCGCCTAACAATCGCGTTTTCTGATCGAAACGCTGCCCGAGATATTCATAGGCTGTGACGACCTTGAGCCGATGATAGATCGGGATGAAGACCGCGCAGACGACAATGAGCGCGAAGGGCAGCCCGAAGTAGTTCTGCAGAAAACCCATCCCGCTTTCATAAGCCTGGCCTGGGGTGGAGAGAAAAGTGATCGCGCTCGCCTGCGTCGCCATGACGGAGAGCCCGATCGTGCCCCAGCGGATGCTCGCGTCGCCGCGCAGATAATGATTGAGGTCATGATCGGCGCGCGTCTTCCACCACCCGTAAATCGCAATCGCGAAGAGCGTGCCGAAGAGGACCGCATAGTCGATCCCGCTCACGAGAAATGGCGGCTCACGAAATAGAAAAATGCAACCTCGAGGACAAAAACGAACACGACCGCGAGGTAGGTCCGGCGCCAGCTTCCGAAGAGCGGGACCGAATCGTTAGGCGGAATCATTTCGCCGCCTGGCCAAGGGAGATCATGTTCGCGAAGATGCGATACGCGCCGGGCACACCCGCGGGCAATTCGCGAAACCAGGAATAGCCGGTGTAGATGAACCAGCCTTTTCCACAGCGGGTCACAAGCAGCCCGCCGTCGAGCGGCTTCTCGCCGGGATCGTGACTGGAAAGGATCGGCGTCCAGGCGCCGTCCCATTGCTCGGGGAAATACAACCCGCGCTCCTGCACCCAGCCGTCGAAATCTTTCTCGGTGATTTTGTTCGGGAAATTCATCACCGGATGATCGGGTGCGAGAATGCGGACAGGCGCGTTTTCGTCCGTCACCCGATCATGCGAGACCCGGAGCGGATGCGGCAATTCGTTAGGCTTGGGACCGGGAGTGGTGTTGTACTGCACGAGAACGACGCCGCCCTGTCGCGCATAGGCGAGCAACTCCGGATACCAGGAGGCGATCCGCTCCGGATGAACGTTGTAGGCCCGCACCCCGAGGACGACGGCGTCGAAGCGCGCGAGATTGGCCGCCTTGATTTCGGCGTCGGAGAGGATCTTCACCTCCGAGCCAATCTCGCCCAAACTCTCGGGAATGGCGTCGCCCGCTCCGGGGATGTAGCCAACGAGCGGCGCCTTGTTTTCAATTTTTGCCCTAACGATTTTGGCCTGGGTGGGCGAAATCAGAGTTTGCGGCTCGATATGTGGGTAGACGATCTGCTCCCGGCTGCAGGCGGGCGTTCGGTTTCCGGCCGAGATGAAAACTGCGCGCAAAATTCCCTCGCTCGCGACGGCTGGCGGTGTGACGTGAAAGACGCAGCTCGTCTCGCTCTCCGCGCCATCCAACTGCACCGGAATCGAAGCGGGCTCGATGCCCCAACCGGCCGGGGCCGCGAGCGCGACGTTGCCGCTGAATTTATCCGCCGCGGCGATGACGCGGAGCGTAATCGTCTTCGACTTTTCGTTTCCAAAAACAAAAACCGACCGCGGCAACTGAACGAAGGCCGGCGGCGCGATCACGAGCGGTGCGCTGACTTCGCCGGCGACCCGATCCACTTTGCGGAAGCGCGGGTCTAACGAATAGGCGATCTTCTCCGCGCCGACCTGGAGCGTCACCTCGATCGGAAATGGCGCTGGATTTTCGGGACGTCCGATGAGGCGCTGATCGGAAACGGTGTAGGTGCCGACGGTGCCGGCCTCGCGCAGCCAGTAAGGCTGCGAATAGGGCAAATCCTGCGGCAGCGTGATGGAATTTTTCTCCGTCACGAGCTCGTTAGGCGGAAGCGCTTTGTCGACTGAGGTGGTGACGCCGTTCTCCAAAACGCGCAGCGCGACGAAGCGCACTTCGACCGGCGACCGATTGATCGCTTCGATTTGGAGCTGGAGATTCTCACCCGGCTGCGCCTCCGGTTTTTCCGTCACGGCCTCGAGGTGCAATCCGAGACAGGCAGCGATGACGCTGTCGAGGTCCGAGAGCTTCTCACTCACCCAGGAATCGCGGTCGAGTCCACGCAATATTTTGCGGACGGCGAGGAGTGCCGGGATCGACTTCCATGGTTGGGTGTCGTCGAAGTTCTGCAGAATCTGCTGAATTTTCTCGCCGACACCGGCGGCCTTCGGCACGCGCGACCAGGTCGTGTCGATCCCGCTAAAGATGTCGTCGTCGCCGACCGGTTTGCCGTCGAGGAATTTGAAATACTCCTTCCGCCCTCCGCGCTCGACCTCGACTCCGAAGCCCTGGCTCTTGTGCATGCTGCGGCTGGCGGCCGCGATTTCCGGATATGATTTCCCGAGGAGCGGCTGGTAGCCGCCAGCTTCGAGCCCAATCAGGCCGGTGAAGTCCGGCGTTTGATTGCGCTGCCGGGCGCGAAACGATTCCCACGAATTCCAGAGCAGCCGTGTCGGTTGCCACGGCTGGACAAACTGGAGCTGCTCCGGAAACCGCTTCGGATCGGCCGCGGCGCGAAAAGCTTCTCCGGCGAGAATCGCGGATGCGGTGTGATGCCCATGCGTCTGGGTGTCGTTCGTCGGGAAACGCGTCACGACAATATCCGGCCGATATTTCCGAATCACCCAGACGACATCGGCCAGAACTTTATCGCGATCCCAGATGCGGAGAGTCTCGTCGGCGGACTTGGAGAAACCGAAATCGTTGGCGCGGGTGAAGAATTGCCGGCCGTGATCGATTCGCCGCGCCGCGAGCAGTTCCTGAGTGCGAATGACGCCGAGCTCTTCGCGCAGCTCGGGTCCGATCAGGTTCTGCCCACCATCGCCGCGAGTGAGCGAAAGATAGGCCGCATCGTAGAGGGCTCCGTTCGCCCAATAGGAAATTAGTCCGGTGTTCTCGTCGTCGGGATGGGCGGCGACATAGAGGGCGCGACCGAGCACATTCAGCTTCTCGAGCGCGAGCCGAATGTGCGCGGAATCCATCGACGGCGGCGCCTCGGCCGAGCGCGCGGAGCCGGCGAGACTAACGAGTCCGAGCGATGCCGCCACGAGCCAGCGCAAAAGCGGAGACATGATCGAAACGATGCGCGTGCGACTAGCCGGCGCGACCGTTACTTCAAGCCGTCAATGATCAGCTGACTGTTGCGGATGGCGGTTTGATCCGGCTCTTTCTCCGCCTTGAGGAGCTCGATCGATTTCTCGGCAGCGGCTTTCGCGGCGTCATTATGACCGAGCTTCGCTTCGATCTGCGCCTTCTTATAATAGAGGAAATAGCGCGCGGGCTGCTGCATCTCGATCGCTTTGTCGACCCACTTCGCGGCCTGCTCGAGATCCTTGTCGTGATCGTAGTAGAAGCTGCCGGCCTGATAGTAGAAGGTCGGCTTGAGCGAACCCGGATGCTGGAGCGCATCCTGAATTTCCCCATTCACCTTTTCGACCGTGTTCGTCGTTAGGCTGACAGGAACACGCGTCTTATCCCACTCGAGCGAAATCGTGGCACCGTTATCTTTCAGGTCGTCGAGGCCGATTGTAAAAGTCTCGATCGAATTTTGCAGCGAAGCCGGCTTCACCTTCACGCGAAGGGCATCGGCATCGGGCTTGTAGCCATAGGCGCCCCAAAGCTTGGTGTTCTTCGAGAAGATGATGGTCCATTCGTCTTTTCCCGGAATGGTGTAGAACGCATATTCGCCCGCCGGCAAATCCTGGCCTTCGATTTTCACCGCCTCGCTGAACTTGATCTTGGTCGGGCTGTTCGCGCCGGTCCGCCAGACTTGATCGTAGGGAACGAGGCCGCCGAAGATTTCCCGCCCACGGATGTCGGGTCGCGAATAATCGATCGAGATATCCGTTAGGCCAACCCGCTGGGTGATGGTGGCGTGCTGACTCGGTGCCGGGAATTCCAGTTCCTTCTTGGCGGCAATCAGCCGTGGTGAAACGACGAGTGAGGAAGTAAGGGCGACGAGGACCAGCGCGCGCTGGCGGAATCGAAGTAAAGTCATAATGAAGTTGAAGTTTTGACGATGGAGTGGTGGCCTGCCGGCTTCCCGAAAGAAGAGAGATGGGAAGAGAGAGCGAGTCAAATAAAGCGCCCGTTACGACTTGACCAGCTGGTAAATTTCCGGGGCGGGCAGGCGCAGCAACGTGACGTCGATGATCGTGGTGCGATGTGGTTGGATGAGCGCGCGCATCTGACGGCGATTGAGCGGGAGGCGCAGCGGCAGATAGGAGACGAGCGGATGGTCGCGGGGCGCGGCCGGCTCAATCGCGGTAATCTCGAACGCGAAGTCGAGGACGTCGGTTAGTTGATCGATCCAATCCTGTTCCTTGCGCACGAATTTTTTCACCCGCAGATAAAACAGGATCGAGTTCGGCGAGAGGCCGCTGACCGCTGTGTCCTGGATCAGGCTTTGAATTGGGATGCTGCCTTTTTCCTGCTGATTCGAGACGAAGAAAATATCGGACTGCGCAACGGGAATCGGCGCACCATCCTGATCGCGCAGACGGACGACGATCTGCGCATGCGGATCGTATTGGTTGCGCGGATCGGCGAGGAAATTAAGCAAACCAGGCTTCTGCATCTTGCGCGCGTTATCGTAAGTCTGCGCCGTCTCGCGATCGAAAGTGGCGACCGCGCGCTGCCAGGCAGCTGGGGTTCTCTCGGAAGTTTCGAGCGCGAGCTTCAACATTCGCTCGACCTGATCCTGCGGAATCGTGCCGGAGACGACGCCCATTGCATCACCCGTGTGGGCGCAACGATACGGAATGCCACAGGGGATCAGAGCCCGATCTTTTCCCGCGTAGGTGGCTGATTTCACCTCGTAATACTCAGGGAAATCTGCTTTCGCTTCAGCCGACTGCACGGCGGTTTTGATCGTCGCCCAAGGAAGCGTCTCCATTCCTGCCTTCGGTCCGATCTCGACGTGATTAAAATTGAGATTGGAAGCAGAGACCCGCACCACGCCGTCGGATCCATCTTCGTGCGCATAACGAACTGGAAACTCGAACCAGGCCGCGTCGGCTTGCGTGCCGACGATGACAAACTCCTGCACTTTATAATCCTCCACCATCCGTGAATCGTCGCGGGTGAAGGAAAGATGGAGATCGATCGTGGGCGACGAACCGAGCTCGAGCGATTGCAATACCTTCAGGCCGCGTTGCGCGCCGCGCTCAAAGACGAAGCGACCCCAGCGCGCCACCTGCCCCTGGCCGATATTGGCCCAACCGCTCCCGAGATTTGCCCCCGCCAGATAGATGAGATTGCGAAGTGGCGACGGCTTCGGACTGAAGAGCCGGATCCAGGTGCGAATGACGAGCGCGCCGGTGCTGTGGATGACGACGTGGAGTCCGTTCCCGAGCAACACTGGATGTTGTTCGAGGAGAGCGCGATTAAGCCCGCGCGCGATGTCGATGATTGAAACGGAATCGTCGAGGCTGACGTAGCGCGAAAGATCGACCTCGACCACCTCGTAATTGGCGCGCAGCCGCGCCGGCAGAGAGCCGTAGATATTCTCGATCGAGGTCGCGTCCGAGCCCGGGCTTTCCGCGCTGTAACCGTGAATGAGCACGATAGGTTTCATCGGTAATCGAGAAGGGCGAAGAATAGGCGAACGCCCGTTTGAGCAACAAGAACAAAGTGGCCGCTTTGCCTAACGAGCGACGGACGCTGCCATTCTGCGGCGAGAGATTGGCCGGACGGCTGCTTCTTTTCGATCCGGCGCGTGATTCCTCCCGCGCTGCCGGTCTGAGGAAATCTGGAGCCTAGGGGATTCGAACCCCTGACCTCCTCAATGCCATTGAGGCGCTCTACCAACTGAGCTAAGACCCCGCAACGAGAGGCGATTTTCGGGTGGGAAAGTCCGGTTTGCAACGAGAAGTTGCATCCTCGTCCGGCCATTTGCCTAACGACCGAGAAGTGAAATCTTCGCCCGGTCGGCCTCGGCGATGAGGGCGGCTTTTTCGAGAAGCAAGGTGCGGCCGGCTTCGACGGCAATCGCGCGCACCCTGGCTTCGGCCGCGATCCGCAAGGTTTCCGTGCCGATCACGGGGACATCGAAACGCATGTCCTGATTCGGTTTCGTGACCTTGATCACGATCGCGTTCTTCTTGCCTAACGAACCGCCGCGCTTGATCGCTTCATTTGTGCCTTCGAAAGCTTCCACCGCGAGAACGGTCCCGTTCTTGACCACAATCGTCTGCCCGACATCGAGCGCGCTGAGCTGCCTGGCAATTTCGAACCCGAACCGGATATCCTCCTCCTCCCGCTCCTTCAATTTCGGACCGGCAATAAGCTCGTTAGGCGCGAGGAGGTGATCGAGAAAAGTCGTCGCCGGCAGGAGCTCGACGCCGACTTCGCCGAGCTGATCGGCTATCGCGCCGAAGATCGATTCCGCATTGCGCTGCTTCAGCCGTGCGAGAAGGAACATCGCCTTGAAGTCAGGCCGCAAACTGAAGAGATTTCCCGGCGCAATCTGGCCGGCCATGATCGCGTCCCTGAGATTGGCCTCACGGAAGAAATTCAGCAGCTTGCCGAGCTGGCCAACACGCAACCATTCAATCTCATCGGCGTGGTTTGTGATCTCGGGGGAGGTTTCGTCGGTGAAGGCAGCGACGATGATTTTCCTCACTCCCGCCGTCCGCGCAGCATCGGCGAGGAGGAGCGGATAGACTCCGCCCCCGGCGATGATTCCGAGCGCATCTGGCGTCTGCATTGGGCCGGCCGCTTCGGCCTAACGAATCGCTAGTGCCGGCGGCGGCGCTTGACGTGCAACTGCGCGAGCGCCTTTTGCAGGGAAGCCTGAACGGCTGCGACTTCCTCGGATCCGAGGTCGCCCTTCATCGCCGACTGAGCGCGTGCGACAGCCTCCTCAGCCGCGGCTTCGTTGATCGCAGTCGATTCCAAAGCCATGTCGGTGAGGACGGAAATTGAATCTGACGTGATCTCGGCGAAGCCGTCACCCACCGCGAGCGAAGTTTCCTGGCCACCTTTGAACACTCGCAGTTCGCCGGGCTGCAGCGTCGTCAAGACGGGCACGTGTTGGGGATAGACGCCGAGCTCGCCGTCGCGGCCGGGGAGCACGACCATATCGACATCCTCGGAGTAGGCTTTCGTTTCGGGGGTGACGATTTCGAGCCGTAGCGTGCGCGCAGCCATCGCTACTCCTTGATCATGTCGATGCCGCCCTTCATGTAGAAATTCTGCTCGGCGACATCGTCATGTTTGCCTTCGAGGATTTCTTTGAAGCCGCGGACGGTTTCCGCGATGGAGACGTATTGGCCAGCGGTGCCGGTGAAGACTTCGGCGACGTGGAAGGGCTGGCTGAGAAAACGCTG
>DASXDC010000144.1:0-2310 GCA_036490855.1 Chthoniobacterales bacterium | reverse complement strand
CGCGCGCGCCAGCTCTGGAGGAAGGAAATCGCTTGTGAAGGCGAGCAGGCTGGCGGCGTCGACTTCATGGCCGCCAATTTCCGCCGCGAGATAGCTGTGCTCCTTCTCCCGCATTAATCCAGCCGCCAGCACCTTCGCCCTGATGTCGGCGCAGATTTTTTCAAACTCGGCCTTTCTTTCCTTCACCAGCTTTCCCGCGACGGCGAGCCCGGCCCAGGTCATCACTTTCCCAAACGTGTACTGGCGCCGCTCGACCGATTCCCAGATTCCGTTTTCCGGCTCCGGCCATCGCCTAACGAGTGTCTCGACCGCGTTATCGAGCAGGTTTCGCATCTGCCGATTCAGCGTTCCGCCGGTGTGCTGGAAGTAAAAGAGCGCCTCCAGGACATGAGCGAACGTATCGAGCTGAAATTGATCGCGTGCGCGATTTCCGGTCCGCACCGGGCGCGCCCCCTCGTATCCGGTGAGGTGCGGCAGTTCATTTTCGGGCGGAACTGCACCGCCCTGAATCGGATAGAGCGGCGCGAGCGAGCCGTCTTTTTGCCTAACGACGAAGTCGAGAAATGCTTTTGCCTCGCCGGAATATCCGATCCGAAAAAGTGTGTCGATGAGAAGGCCGGTATCCCGCAGCCAGGTGAAGCGATAGTCCCAATTTGCCGCACCTCCGGGTATTTCCGGCAGCGAGGTCGTCGGGGCCGCGACGAAGGCACCGGTCGCGGCATGGGTCAGGAGTTTGAGGGTGACCGCACTTCGCCGCACGATCTCGCGATACGGACCGCGATAGTAGTTGAACAAATTCCACTCCCGCCAAAACGCCTCTGTCATTTCCTGCCAGACCGCGATCTGTTCACGAGTGGGCGCTTTGCGCTCTTCGCTGAAATCAAGGACCGCAAAATGAGTCGAACCCGGCTCGAGGAGAAACTGCGCCAGAAGATCATCTCTCGCACTCGTTAGGGGAATACTTGAAAATAACGATGCTTCAAAAGTCGCGTGGCCGCCGGAGATGAAGCGCCAGGCCGGCCCGCGGCGCGCGTAATCGGGCCTGGCTCGCATCGCGATCTCCATCGCCACTTTTCCCTCTCCTTCCAGGCGGAAAGTGCGCACCAGTTTTCGCATCGGATGCAAGGAGGTGAAGTCGTAGAAGCGCGCTTTCGTTCGGCGCGCGACGGCAAAGAAATCGAGCAGTCGCACCGTCCCGTGGTTCGTTATAAAGCGCGTTTCCAGGATCGCCGAATCGTCGAGATAACGACGCTCTACTTCGCACTCCTCCACCGGACGAATGAAGAACTCGCCACCCTTTTCTCGATCGAGCAACGCGCCAAAGAATGCTGCGCTATCGAAGGCCGGCAGGCAGAGCCAGTCGATCCCGCCGCCTAAATTGACGAGCGCTGCGGTCTCGCAATTTCCGATCAGGCCGTAGTCCTCGATCCGGTATTCTTTCACGACAGCAGGATGACATTCGTTAGGCAGTGGGACGGCACTGCGGAATTTATTCCCTTCCTTCGCACTCTAAAATAGAACCCGCGAACGTGGCGCAGGCGAAATCTAAGAGTCATGACAGCAAAACAACTCAGCCGCCAATTGCGCGATGCGGAAGACAATTTCCTGGAGAAGCGCCGCGGCATCGTCGCCTGCGGCCTGGCTGCGGCCGGAGCGATGGGCCTCATCACTCTCTATCAAATCGGAATCATCAAACATCTGCCGGAACCACCTCTTCCTGGATTCGATGCCGACAAGGTGGACGCCTCGGAGGAAGCGTATTCGTATTTGCAAACGCCCGACGCCTTCATCGGCCTCGGCAGTTACGCCGTCACGATGGGACTGGCAGCGATGGGCCCGATAAATCGCGCCGCGACTCAACCTTGGATTCCACTCGCGCTCCTTGCCAAGACGACAGCCGACGCGACTCAGGCTGCCAAGCTGACGGTCGATCAATGGACGAAGCACAGGGCATTTTGTTTCTGGTGCCTCCTCGCCGCTGCCGCCACTTTCGCCGCCTTGCCCCTCGCCGTGCCGGAAGCGGTCGAGGCGCTCACCCAACTTCGAAAGAGGCTCGATTGAAACTTTCGGTCATCATTCCAGTGCTGAACGAAGCGGAGTTGATTCGCGGCCTGGTTGTCCATCTGCGGGCGCGATTGCCAGAGGCGGAGCTCTTGTTCGTCGATGGCGGGAGTGATGATGGCACCGGCCACGAGTTGGAAAAGCTCGCCGAAGAATATCCGATTCGTCTCCTCCATAGTCGACGCGGCCGGGGGCCGCAGATGAACATCGGCGCGCTCGCTTCCACTGGTGAGATTCTTCTCTTCCTGC
>DASXDC010000143.1:0-10975 GCA_036490855.1 Chthoniobacterales bacterium | reverse complement strand
CCGCTCTCTCTTTGGTTGATCGCGATCTACGGTCTCGCGGTATTTTTCGGTGGCGCGTACCTTGGTCGCTATGCCGGCAATTTCAGTGGTGACGGCCTTGATTATCTTGGCGGAGCGCCGCGCGTCGCGAGCAAAGGGAAGGTGAGCGGCGCTGCCGAACAGACGACTGAACTGACCCCGGCGGAGCGAGGGGCAAAGATTTACTCAGCGAACTGCGCTACCTGCCATCAGGCCGCGGGCATCGGCGTAGCCGGGCAATACCCACCGCTCGCCGGCTCCGACATTGTCAACGGTGGCGCGCGCCGGCACGTCATGATCGTGCTCAAAGGATTACAGGGGCCGATCACTGTAAAGGGGCAGCGCTATGGATCTGCCGTTATGCAGCCTTGGGAAAAAACGCTGACTAACGAAAAGATCGCCGATGTCGTCACCTACGAGCGTTCCGCCTGGGGCAACAAGGGAACGGCGGTGACGGCTGAAGGCGTAGCTGCTCTGCGCAAAGAGCTCGCCGGTCGCAGCGAATCATTTACTGAGCCGGATATTCTCGCGGTGCCGGCCGAGACCAATCTTCCTGGCGGCGCCTCGCCGCCGGCCGCGCCGGGAGCGTCCGCCGAACCGGGTGGAAGCCCGCCGCCTCCGAAGAGCTAGCGCTCGGGCTGAGGTCGCACTGAATTGTCCTCGAGTCGGACGCGTATTCAATCCTTCCCGACTGCTGCGAGTTCCGATGGCGACCTGACAGATCGTACCGGCCTTCTCGCTTCACGGTGAGCAGGTGGTCGCGAGAGCGGCCCATCGTCTTTTCCACGAGTGGTTGCGGCACGACTCGCGATTTTCGAAGGTCGCCGAACGCTTTCGCCGGATCTCGATCGCGGCGACCATTTTGCTGCGGATGTGAAAATGACCGAGTCGTTTTTGCCTAACGAATCTGTTCGGTCGACCGGCCTTCGCCTAGGGTGTCGGCTGCGCGGTGCCAGCTGGGGAGGCAGTCGGATTCGTGCCTGCGGCGGCCGGAATCACGCCGACAGCGGCATCGGCAGCCGAAGGCGAACCACCCGGAGCCGCGGTCCCCGCAGGATTCACTTTCGCCTTTGCGTCGGCCGCGGCATTTTGCGCGGCGGCCTTGGGCGTGAGCGGGGCGGCGGCTTTGGAAGGGGTCGACGTTTTCTCCAACTCCCGGCGCAATGCTGAGTCCGGCGCGCCTCGATGCGCGTAGAGAACCGAGAGCAGGAGCACGACGATGAAGAAGATGCTCGCCAGCCATGTGGTGGCGGTGGTGAGAACGTTCGTCGTCTGCGCGCCGAAAATGTTTTCCGTGACACCCCCGCCGAAAGCTGCGCCGAGGCCTTCGCTTTTCGGACGCTGCATCAGGATGACAAACATCATCAGGATGGACACGAGCACCTCGAGGACGAGCAGGGAATTAATCAAAATGGTCATCGGGACGGGCAATATGGCCAAAGCCGCCGCTTTGTCCACGGCGAAGGCGGCTGCGCAGGATTCAACGCACCGGCGCCTTGCGATGAACCCAGACGCTGTTCACTATTCCGAGACCGAACATGATCATGAGCGCGAATGACCCGCTGTAGCTGATGAGCGGGAGCGGCACACCGGTGATCGGGAGAACCGAAATCGTCATCCCCACATTCTGGAAAATGTGCGTGAAAATCAGTGTGCTGATCCCGATTACGAGGAGGAGTCCGAACATGTCGGCCGCCGTGTAGGCCACAAACAGACAGGTCATGAGGAGCAAGGCAAAAGCGCCGAGAAGGGCGATGCCGCCCATAAATCCCCATTGCTCCCCGATCGCGGAGAAGATGTAGTCATTATGCACCGCGGTCGCGGGTAAAAACCCGAGCTCGATCTGCGTGTTTGGTGCCTTGAAGCCCTTGCCCGCCCAGCCGCCGGAACCGATCGCGATAAGCGATTGATTGATCGCCCATGCCGAGCCCTGGCGATCGATATCGGGATTGATGAACGCAGTGATCCGCTCCTGTTGATACGGTTTTAGCCCGACGTAGGCGATTGGAATAAATGCGACCGCGATGAGGACGACGCAGATGAGATAACGCAGCGGGATTCCCCCGACGAAGAGCAACGCGAGGATCACCGGGCCCCAGATCATCGTCTCACCGAGATCTGGTTGCATAAGGATGAGCAGACACGGCGCGCCGACGATCGCGCCACAGAGCGTCAGTCGCAGCATCGGATGCATCTGCCGGAATTGGCTCAGGAAAAGCGCAATCACCATGATGCCCGCGACGACTGCCAGTTGCGCCGGCTGGAAATTAATCGGTCCGAGATGCAGCCAACTTCGCGAGCCGTAGACCTTCGTCCCGATAAAGCGCGTCAGGATGAGAAAAAAAAGACCGGCCAAATACATCGGGAGCGCGCCCCATTTGATCCAGCGATAATCGACCAGACTCGCCACCATAAAAGCGAAGAAGCCGACCGCCACCCAGCTCGCTTGTTTGCGCCAGAACTCCGCTGCGACCGGATCTTGCCGCATATAGGTCGCGCTGTAGATCGCGATCACGCCGAAAATCGCCAGCGAAAGCATTGTGGCGCAAAGCAGCCAGTTCAGGCCCAGCAGTTTTCGAAGAAATGGCGTCATGGTTTAAACGGCCGCGTGCCTTTCGGAGGTAAGATGACGAAGCCAGGCCGGAAGTCCAGTAGCTATGAAAAGCCGGGCTTGTGAAATTTTATCTCTCTTATTATAAGATACTTATGAGGTAAATCAGCGCCCTCGAATGCGCTCCGCCTTGTCAGTCTGGCCAACGCCAACTAAACTTCTCGCCACATCTCGTTCCTCTCCACCAAGGCAAATCCGATGGCGAAGAAAAAGGCAAAACGAAAAGCGTCGCGGCCGAAGCTGCCGATGCAGCGCCACCTCAACCTTCGTCACGAAGGCCGCTACTTCGATCTTCGCCGGGTTTTCGATCGGATGAACGAACGCCATTTTCGCGGTCGGCTCCGTGGTTACAAAGTTGTCTGGGGCCGGCGGCGGAGGGAGCGTCCGAAGGAATACTTCATTTTCGGGTCGATCCAGGAAGAGGACCGGATCATTCGCATCCATCCGTTGCTCGACCAGCCTTTCGTACCGCGCTGGTTTCTCGAGTATGTGCTCTACCACGAAATGCTCCACTCGGTCGTGCCGGAGGAAACGGATTCGGCGGGACGCCGCCGCGTCCATACCGAGGAATTCTATCGGCGCGAAAAAGCCTTTCCGCGCTATCGGCGTGCCCGGCGCTGGGAAGACCAAAACCTCGCCCGTTTTCTGCGCTGATTCGGCAGGCCGATGACGCTTCTCGCCTAACGAACATCAGTCGCTGCCGGCCGGTTGCCGAACTCAGACGGTGAGGGTGTCGTTGCTACGTTCTTCTTGATGAGGTACCAGAGCGCGGTCGCGAGCAGGAGGGAGGTCAGTTTCGCGCGCCAGTTGTTCAGGATCAGTTTCTTCATGATAACGATGGAGCAGCACTTCGCCCAGCCGTTGGCGGAAAGTCTCCGGCGTAAAGTTGCGTTCTATTCGGCGCCGATAGCAGATCGAGACCGCGCCCGTTTCTTCCGAGACGACGACCGCGACCGCGTCTGATTCCTCGGTGATGCCGAGGCCGGCACGATGCCGCAAGCCGAGGCTCCGATCGAGCGTCTCGCGTTGGCTGACCGGGAAAATGCAGGCGGCGGCGGCGATCCGGCCGTTACGCACAATCACGCCTCCATCGTGCAGCGCGGATTTTGGGTGAAACAACGTCAGCAACAACTCGGTTGAGAAGGCCGCGTCCACGATCACGCCGGTCTCTTCGTAAACCTTGATCGAAGTGTCGCGCTCGATCGCGATCAGCGCCCCGAACTGCTTGTTCGAAAGCTGCGTCACCACCTCGGCTAGATCATGCACCGTCTCGCGTTTCTCACTCGTTAGGGAAAAAATCGGGTGTCCCCCCAGCTCGGCGAGAGCGCGGCGCAATTCTGGTTGGAAAATCACGACGAGCGCGACGGCGAGAAAGACCGAGAAGCTGCGAATGATGAAGCTGATCACAACCAGGTTCAGGAGTTGCGAAATCAGGGTCAGGGTCAGGAAGACGATCGCCATTCCCGTCAGCACCTTGGCCCCGCGCGTTCCGCGGAAATAAAGATAGCCGTAGTAGATGACGACGCTCAGGAGCAGGATCTCGACGGCGCTGCGCCACTTATCAAAAAAGAGCTGGGCGATATCGTGAAAGCTCATCGGGCGGCGGCTAAGACTGCTTCGGTGGTTCGCAAGGCATTGGCACTCGGCGCCACGTCGTGCACCCGCAAGACGTGTGCCCCGCGCTCCCGCAAAAGTGAAGTAAGCGCAATCGTCGCACTCGCCCGATCGCCCTGCGGTCCGGAGATTTTCCCGAGAAAGGACTTCCGCGAAACGCCGACCACGAGCGGCCGGCCTTCCACGCGCAACCGCGGGAGATTGGCGAGCAACTCCAGGTTGTGCGCGACCGTTTTGCCGAATCCGATTCCCGGATCGAACGCAATGCTCATGGGATCAACTCCCGAGCGTACCGCCTCGGCAAATCGCTGTCGAAAAAAATCAGCCACCTCTGCTACAACGTCGCCGTAGGTTGGGTTTATCTGCATCGTTTCGGGGGTGCCCTGCATGTGCATGATGATCAAACCGGCGCCCGTTTTTGCCGCGAGCGCAAACATCTCCGCGTCGCCGCGACCGCCGGTTACGTCATTGATGATGGATGCGCCGGCCGCGAGCGCGGCCCGGGCCACAGTCGCTTTCGAGGTATCGATCGAGAGGTGAGACGAAGTCGATCGCGCCAGGTCTTTGATCACTGGCAGGACGCGATTCATTTCCTCGTCAGCCGGGACGGCCCTGGCCCCGGGGCGAGTCGATTCGCCGCCCACGTCGATGATCTCCGCGCCGCCTTCCACCATTGCGCGGCCGTGTTTGACCGCAGCCTCAGTCGCAAAAAATTCGCCGCCGTCCGAGAAGGAATCCGGGGTGACATTCAACACCCCCATCAGCAAGGCGCGCTGAGTCAGGTCGATGGTGCGATCGCTCACTTTCCACTGCGTTGCTTCCATCACGTTTCAGACTATCACAGCCGGCGCTTTATTCGACCGATCGCGCCGCCCGCGAAATTGTCCGCTTTCAATCAGCCTGCTTTCTTCGATGCTCGCTCTCCGACATGAAACGCGACGCCGATACCAAGCAACAAATTCTCTCCCTCCTCCGCGCGCCGAAATATCGACCGCTCGATAAGAAGGAACTGGCGCGCGCCCTCGGTTTCAAGAGCGAGAATCGCAGCGACCTGAAAGAGGCGCTGCGCGAACTGGAGCGCACGGGCGACATCGCGCGCATCCGCAAGAACCGCTACATCCTTCCCTCCGAAGCCGATCTCGTCACCGGCAAGCTGCAAATTCACCAGGCCGGCTTCGGTTTCCTCACCCGCGAGAGTTCGGACGAGGGCGACATTTTCATTTCCGCCGAGAACACCGGGACGGCGATGAATGGCGATCGCGTCGTCGCCCGCATCACCCGCGACGTCGACTCCAGGCGGGCGCGCAGCGGCAACAACCGTCCCGAGGGTCGCGTCATTCGCATTCTGGAACGGGCGCACGACACCATCGTCGGCACCCTTCAGCAGACACGAAACTTTTACTACGTCGTGCCGGACGATCCGCGCATCGTGCACAACGTCTACGTGCAGCCGCGTCCGCTTCCGGCCGCGCCCCGCCCTCCGCAGCCTAACGACAAGGTGGTCGTTCGGCTGGAGCCGTGGGAATCGCGCCACGTCAATCCGGAGGGCGAGATCGTCGAGCTGCTTGGCCGCGCGACGGATCCCGGGATCGACATGCTGTCGATTATTCGGAAGTACAACCTCCCGCTCGAGTTTCCCGATGCCGCTCTCGAGGAAGCGAACCGCATTCCCGAGACGGTCGATCCCGCGCGTTATCCGGAGCGCGAAGATCTGCGCAATCAGTTCATCGTCACGATCGACCCTGACGACGCACGCGATTTCGACGATGCGATTAACGTCGAGCGTCTGCCCGGCGGCGAATGGGAACTCGGCGTCCACATTGCCGATGTCTCGGCTTACGTCACGGTCGGCAGCGCGCTCGATCGCGAAGCGCTCAAGCGCGGGAACAGCGTCTATCTTGTCGATCGCGTCATCCCGATGCTTCCCGAGCGCCTGAGCAACGGCGTCTGCAGCCTGAACCCGAACGTCGTTAGGCTGACGCATTCCGTTTTCATCCGCTTCGCTAAAAACGGCGCCCCGCGCAGCGCGCGTTTCGCCCGCAGCATGATCCAGAGCGCCTGCCGGCTCACCTACAAGGAGGCGTTTGCCCTCATGCAGAAACCGCCTAACGACGATCTGTCGCGTCGCCTCCACAGCGCCTGGGTTCTGGCCTCGATTTTGCGCCGGCGGCGTTTCGCGAATGGCTCGCTCGATCTCGATTTCCCGGAGGTCAAAGTGGTGGTCGACAAACAAACCGGCCGTCCCCTCCGACTGGAGCGGATCGAGAACGATGAATCGCATCAGCTCGTCGAGGAATTCATGCTCGCGGCCAACGAAGCGGTCGCGAGCGAACTGAAAAACCGCCTCGTCCCGACGATCTACCGCGTCCACGAGAATCCCGATCCCGACAAGCTGAGCGAGTATCGCGAATTCGCCCTCAGCTACGGCTTCCAGCCCGGCGACCTAACGAATCGGAGGGAGTTGCAACGCCTCCTCGCCTCCTTCCGCGGCAAACCGGAAGAGCAGGCGCTCAAGATCGGTCTCCTCAAGAGTTTGAAACGCGCCCGTTACGCCACGCAGCCGCTCGGGCACTACGGACTCTCGAAAAATAACTACACCCATTTCACGAGCCCGATTCGCCGTTATGCCGATCTCGTCGTGCATCGCACCCTCGCCGATCGTGAGGGCAAACGGGGGAGTCGTCGCGGGGCGGGCGAGCTGGCCGGAATCGCCGAGCACATTTCCGCCACCGAACGCGTCGCGGCCGAGGCGGAGATCGAGTCGGTGAAAATGAAGAAGCTCGAGTTTCTCCAGCTCCAGTTAAGCGAGAAAGTACCTCAGGTTTTCCGCGCGGTCGTGATCGAGGTGCGCAACTACGGCCTCCTTCTCGAACTCCCGGATGTGCTCCTCACCGGGCTGATTCACATCTCATCCATCCAGGACGATTTCTACGTCTTCGACGGCGCGCGCCGCCGCCTCATCGGGCGGCAATCGAAGCGCGTCTTCGCCGTCGGCGACGAATTGAAGGTGGTCGTGGCGCGAATCGACGTCTTCAAGCGTCAGGCCGATTTTGCGATCGTGAGCGAGCGCTCTGCCGCGCAGGAAATATCGCCGGCCCGTCAGCGCCGACGTCGCCGCTAGCGGTCGTTTCGGTTTGCGGAGTTTACGCCCGCTCCAACCGCCATCTCCCCGAAGATTTTGCTTCCCTTTTCGGTCGAGGGAAGCCTAACATCCGCCCCGTCAAAAATGGACAGCATCATCGAATCAAGAGAGTTGCAGATCGAACGAAAACTGTTTTCGATCGATCTGCGCGAGAACGGCCGTGGCCGTTTCCTCCGCATCACGGAAGACAGCCAGGGCCATCGCAACGTCATCATCGTTCCGATGTCGGGGGTAGACGACTTCGCCGACGCGATCGACGACGTTCTCGCCTCCGAGCCGGCTAGCTAAACACGGCCCACACTGTCAACCGCCGGGGCTGCGTTGACACCCCGACGAGCGCCTTTAGTTTGCGCTTCCCCCGCTCTTTCCCGTCAGCCCGATTCTATTCTCATGGCCACAAAATCGAAATCATCCCGCTCCAAATCCCTCTCGAAAGCAAAGTCGAAATCGCCCTCCAAGCCAGCGCGCTCGAAGCGCAATGTTTACTACTTTGGCGACGGTAAAGCCGACGGGGCCGGGAGCATGAAACCGCTCCTCGGGGGCAAGGGCGCCAATCTCGCGGAGATGACGCGGATCGGCCTGCCGGTCCCTCCTGGATTCACGATTACGACCGAAGTCTGCACCTACTTTTCCGAAAACAAACGCACCTACCCGAAGGGACTCGAGGCCGAAGTCGAAGCCGCGCTCGCCAAGGTCGAGAAATCCGTCGGCAAAAAGCTTGGCGACAGGCAGCGCCCGCTCCTCCTTTCCGTCCGCTCCGGCGCGCGCGATTCCATGCCCGGAATGATGGACACCATTCTCAACCTCGGGATGAACGACACCGTGGTCGAGATCGTCGCGAAGGCGGCCGACAACCCGCGTTTCGCCTGGGATTCGTATCGGCGTTTTCTCCAAATGTATGGCGATGTCGTGATGGGCGTGCAGAAGCGCGCGGGCGAAGATCACGAGCCGTTCGAGAGCGTGATCGAGCACCTGAAAGATGAGCGTTACGGCAACCACAATTTCCCCGACGTTCAGCTTACGGTCGATGACCTGAAAGAGATGGTCCGGCGCTTTAAGGACCTGATCAAGGACCGCACCGGCAAGTCATTTCCGCAGGATCCGCGCGCTCAGCTCTGGGGCTCGATCGGCGCCGTCTTCGGTTCGTGGAATAACGACCGCGCCATCGTTTATCGCCGCAAATACGGCATCCCGCACGACTGGGGCACGGCGGTCAATGTGCAGACGATGGTTTTCGGCAACATGGGCGACACGAGCGCGACCGGGGTCGCTTTCACGCGCGATCCCGCGAGCGGCGAGAAGGTTTTCTACGGCGAATATCTCATCAACGCCCAGGGCGAAGACGTCGTCGCGGGCGTGCGCACCCCGCACCCGATCGCGAAGCTCGCCGACGAAATGCCGGAAGCGCATAAGGCGCTCATGAAAGTCCGCGCCATTCTGGAGAAGCATTTCAAGGACATGCAGGACCTCGAGTTCACGGTCGAAGACAACCGCCTCTACATCCTCCAAACCCGCAACGGCAAACGGACTGGCCTTGCCGCCGTCCGCATCGCGGTTGAGATGGTGGACGAGCGTCTCATCACAAAAGAGATGGCGATCAAGCGCATCCCGGCCGATTCGTTAGCCCACCTCCTCGCCCCGATCTTCGATCGCAAATCGATTGCGAGCGCGAAAAAGATCGCGAGCGGACTTCCCGCCGGTCCGGGCGCTGCCTCCGGCCACGTCGTTTTCAGCGCGGAAGAAGCGGTTCGCCGTTCGGAGCGCGGCGACAAGGTCCTCCTCGCCCGCGTCGAGACTTCGCCGGAAGACCTCCGCGGCATGATCGCCGCCGAGGGCATCCTCACCTCACGCGGCGGCGTTTCCTCGCACGCCGCGCTCGTCGCCCGCCAGATGGGCAAGGTCTGCGTCTGCGGCGCTTCGGGCGTTGAGATCGATTACCAAAAGCGCACCCTCACCGCCAGCGGCGCGACCTTGAAGGAAGGCGATTACCTCTCGATCGACGGCACCGCGGGCGAAGTCTTCGCCGGCGCCGTCACGACCGCGCCTTCCGAGATCGTGCAGGTCTTGGTCGATCGCTCCCTCGACGGGAAAAAGAGCGCCACTTTCCAGCAATATGCGAAGCTCATGAGCTGGGTCGACAAGACGCGCAAGCTCGATGTCCGGACCAACGCCGACACTCCCGAGCAGGTGAAGAACGCCATCGCCTTCGGCGCAAAAGGCATCGGCCTTTGCCGCACCGAGCACATGTTCTTCGAGGGCGACCGGATCGACGCGATGCGCGAAATGATCCTCGCCGAGGACAAGGAGGCGCGCGTCAAGGCCCTCGCCAAGCTGCTCCCGTATCAGCGGAAAGATTTCGCCGGCATTTTCCGGGCGCTCGATGGTCTGCCCGCGACGATTCGTTTTCTCGATCCGCCGCTCCACGAATTTCTTCCGCACGAGAGAGACCAGCAGGCCGATCTCGCGAAGAAGATCGGCCTCCCGGTCGAGACCATCTCGCGCCGCGTCCGCGAGCTGCACGAGTTCAACCCGATGCTTGGCCATCGCGGTTGCCGTCTCGGGATCGTCTACCCGGAAATCTCCGAGATGCAGGCCCGGGCCGTTTTCGAGGCCGCCGCCGAGGTGCAGAAGAAAGGCAAAAAAGTCCGGCCCGAGATCATGATTCCGCTCGTCGGTTTCCCGAAGGAGTTGAAACTCCAGATCGACATCGTGCACCGCGTCGCCGCCGAGGTCG
Source organism: Chthoniobacterales bacterium (assembly GCA_036490855.1). Taxonomy (GTDB): domain Bacteria; phylum Verrucomicrobiota; class Verrucomicrobiia; order Chthoniobacterales; family UBA10450; genus Palsa-1392. Next base: position 856 of record DASXDC010000143.1, on the reverse strand, counting down.
CGAAGGAGAAGAAAACCAGCTTCCACTACCTCGTCGGCACCATGATCGAGATCCCGCGCGCCGCCCTCGTCGCCGACGAGATCGCGAAAGACGCCGAGTTCTTCAGCTTCGGCACCAACGATCTCACCCAGACCACCCTCGGCATGAGCCGGGACGATTCCGGCAGCTTCCTTCCCACCTACGCCGAGCTCGACATCATGGCGAATAATCCCTTCGCCTCCATCGACCAGAAAGGCGTCGGCCAATTAATGGAAATTACCCGCGACCGCGGCCGCAAGACCCGCCCCGAGATCAAGCTCGGCATCTGCGGCGAGCATGGCGGCGAACCGTCGAGCGTGAAATTCTGCCACCGCCTCGGCCTAAACTACGTCAGTTGCAGCCCCTTCCGCGTCCCGATTGCGAAACTCGCCGCCGCCCAGGCCGCGCTCGAGGGATAGACTTCGGCAATGCCTTGAACTCCAAGACCAGTGCCGGCCTGCTCCTCTATCGCGGGAGCGGCGCGACCCTCGAAGTTCTGCTCGTGCATCCCGGCGGCCCCTTTTTCGCGCAAAAGGACGTCGGCGCATGGACGATCCCGAAAGGCGAAGCCGCGCCCGGCGAAGATCTCCTCACCCGCGCCCGGATCGAATTCGAAGAAGAGCTCTGCGTCGCGGCGCCCGGCGAATTCGTCTCGCTCGACTCTATCAAACAGAAAGGCGGCAAAACCGTCCACGCCTGGGCCGCGGCAGGCGATCTCCCGGCCGGCTTCGTCTGCCGGTCAAACGCTTTCGAGCTGGAATGGCCGCCGCACTCCGGCCGGCTCCAAACCTTCCCCGAGATCGACCGCGCCGAGTTCTTCGATCTCGCCACCGCGCGG
>DASXDC010000142.1:0-3250 GCA_036490855.1 Chthoniobacterales bacterium | reverse complement strand
TTCGCGCGCGGCGGCGCACCGATCAAGCAGACCGCCTCGATCGGCGACCTGATCGCGGAGACGGTCAGCTTTTCACTTCGTGGTTCGCAAAGTCGCAGCGATCTGAGGATCGATTCCGATCTGTGGACCTCGGAATTTGATCCCGGCCAGATTAGCCAGGTGATCGCAAATTTGGTCGTTAACGCCGACCAGGCGATGCCTGAAGGCGGCACGCTTCACGTGCACTGCGCAAACTTTTCCCAGCCGGCCGATTCCTCAACTGCCGCGGGCAGTTTGCGCCCGGGCGATTACATCCGCATCCGAATCCGTGATGAAGGAACCGGCATTCCGGCGGAGAACCTGAAGCAAATTTTCGATCCTTACTTCACGACTAAGCCGAGCGGGAACGGTCTCGGGCTCGCCACCACTTATTCCGTGATCAAGAACCACGATGGCCTCATCACGGTGGATTCGGAACTGCATTCCGGCTCGACCTTCACCATCTATCTCCCGGCGGCGCAAAATCACGCCGGCGCGATCGTGCCTCCACCGCCCGCGCTCGCTCAGGAAGCCGCGCTGCATGGGACCGGACGCGTCCTGATCGTGGACGATGAAGAAGCGATCCGGATGCTGGTCGACTTCACCCTGTCGCGGCTCGGCTACACCGTCGCGACGGCAGAAAATGCCTTGAGCGGTATCGAACAATATCGCGACGCGCTCGCGAGCGCGCAGCGTTTCGATCTCGTTATCCTCGATCTCACTTTGCCGGGCGGGATGGGTGGAAAAGAGGCGCTGCGGAAATTGATCGAGATCGATCCGATGGTGAACGCGGTCGTCTCGAGCGGGTACGCGACCGACGCGACCATGAGCCGATACGAAGATTTCGGCTTCCGCGGGATGATTGCGAAGCCGTACGAAGCCGCCGAGCTCGCTCGCAAAGTGCAGGCCGCGATCGAGGAAAGCTCGCTCCATTTCGCGCCCGGTAGCGAATTGCAGCACGCATGAGCAGTCGTTAGGCGGTTGCACCCGCCGAGCCTGCCTTTAGGTTGCGGGACGATGCCCGCTTCCGCAGAGACTTCATCGAGCGCCATCCCGGCTGCCTACGATTCCAAGATCGAGGGCAACGTCATTTTTACCCGGCTCGACGCCGCGATGAACTGGATGCGAAAGAATTCGCTCTGGCCGATGCCGATGGGTCTCGCTTGTTGTGCAATCGAATTGATGGCGACCGCTTCCGCGCGTTTCGACATCGCGCGCTTTGGTGCCGAGGTCATGCGTTTCTCGCCGCGGCAATGCGATGTCATGATCGTCGCCGGCACGGTCACCTATAAAATGGCGCTGGCGGTGAAGCGGATCTACGAGCAAATGCCGGAACCAAAATGGATCATCGCGATGGGCGCCTGCGCTTCCAGTGGCGGCATGTATCGCTCATATGCGGTCCTCCAGGGTATCGACCAGCTCCTGCCGGTCGACGTCTACATTTCCGGTTGCCCGCCCCGCCCCGAAGCGCTCCTCGAAGGTCTGATGAAGCTGCAGGAGAAGATCAACGGCGAGCGCTCCTTTGTTTCCCAGAAACAAGACCTGGTCGACAAAGTAAAAGCAATCGGCTGATCCTTGCCTTCATCCTTTCACCTTTTCATTTTTTTCCATGACCGGTCCCGAACTCCTCAGTTCCCTGAGCAAACTTTTCGGGGCCAAGATTCAGGAACGAATCGAGTTTCGCGGCGAGAGCACTTTTGTCATTGATGCCGCAGAGATCCACGAGGTCGCGCAGTTTTGCCGCGACGAGCTCTCGTTTGATTACCTGCTCGATATCTCGAGCGTCGATAACTTCGGCACCGAGCCGCGCTTTGAAGTTGTTTATGAGCTTTATTCGATGACGCTCGCTGTTCACCTGCGCCTGAAACTGCGCGTCTCCGAGGACAATCCGACGGTGGACACCGTCAGCGACATCTGGCCGACGGCCAACTGGCACGAACGCGAAATTTGGGACATGATGGGTCTGCGTTTCAATGGCCACCCCGACCTGCGCCGCATCCTGATGTGGGAAGGTTATCCTTACTTTCCGCTCCGAAAGGAATTCCCGCTCGAAGGCAAACCGAGCGACATGCCCGACGTCGGCTTCACCTCCATCGCGCCGATGGAGGGCGGCCCCTTCGTCACCCGGCCGAGCACTGCCACGACTAAGGACCGCGAGCCGCGCTCCCGCCGTCCCGAGTTGGAGTAAATCCGATCCGCTCAGCCGAAGAGTGAGTCGTTAGGCTTCCGCGATCGCCCCCGCTGAGCAGCCGCACAAAATCGGCGCTCTTTCCCTCACCCGCGGCGAGACATCGTCGTCCGCGAGAGGTTCAGAGTTTAAATCCCGCCGCCCAATCGTTAGGCGGGAGAATCCCGCCACCTCCAGCCCGTGATCGCGAATCGGAAACGCAGCGGAACCTCCCGCTCGGTTGCGATTACTCTGAAAAGGTGGCGGCACTACACCACTGCCGGGAGGGCCGTCTTAAGCAGGAGACGAAACTCCTCGGCTTTCGCTAATCCTGTGGCCAGCACTTCGGCATGGGTGAGCGACGCCGGGCTTAACCCCGAGGCCCAATTCGTCAGGCAGGAGAAGCCGGCGACGTCCATACCCAGGGCGCGAGCCTGGATGGTTTCGCAGACGGTAGACATTCCAATCGCGTCGGCGCCGAGCAACCGCAGCATCTTTACTTCTGCGGGGGTCTCGTATTGGGGCCCGAGCATGCCTGCGTAGACGCCGTCATGCAGGCAAAGGCTTCGGTCCCGGGCGGCGGCGGCGAAGTGCGCGCGCCAGGCGCGTGAATACGCATCGCTTAGATCGACAAAGCCGGGTCTGCCTAACAATGGGGTCGTGCCCGTGAGGTTGAGATGATCGTGGATCATCATCCACGAACCCGGTGTGAATTCAGGATTCAGCGCGCCGGCGGCGTTCGTTAGGATCAGCTTCTCGATTCCGGCGCGGGCGAGAAAGCGAACGCCCGCCGCCACCTCGGCCGCGCTATATCCTTCATAAAGATGGACGCGCCCCTGCGCGAAAACGATTCGCGTCTCGCCGATCTGGTCGAGGACAAACCTCCCCATGTGTCCCTTCACCGTCACGGGTGGCACACCGCCGATCTCGCTGTAGGGGATGACGCGGTCGCGCGCGGGATTTTTGACTAACGAACTCAGACCGGAGCCGAGCACAATCGCGAGCCGCGCGCCGTGCTCGCGCACTCTTTCGATTGCGAAGCTCTCCACTCGTTAGGCGGCCGAG
>DASXDC010000141.1:0-15133 GCA_036490855.1 Chthoniobacterales bacterium | reverse complement strand
CGTCGTCGTCCCCCAGCGTTCCGCTTCCGCAAATCCCTGCCCAATCGAGGCGAGATAATCGTCATCGCTCATCTGACGGCGCAGGCCGTTGATCTGCCGGATCCAATCGGCGAACGAACGCTGCGGCGCGATCAGACCGCGAAGGGCGGTGAAGTCGAGATGGCAATGGGCGTTGATTAACCCCGGCAGCAGGACCACTTCGCCGAGGTCGGTTATTTCGCCACCGCGCACCCGCAATTCCGCAAAGGGCGCGACGGCTGCGATCCGATCGCCCGTGATTGCAACCGCGCCATCGTCCAGCGGCGGCCCGTCGAGCGTGACAACCGTCTTTGCGCGGAGAATCACCGTTCACTCCTCTGCGGTCGACGGCGGCGTCTCCTTCACCACCTTGCGCGCCTCGGCTACGAGGAGGTTGCACGCTTCCTGGCAGAGGAGCGGGAGCACATTTTCGCCGCGGCCGGTCTGGTCAATCGGCGCGATGAATTTGTCGAGCGGGAGTCGAAGCGAAGGCCGCGCCCCGGTCGCGTCCCGCGCCCAGAGGATCGTCCGCAGGCATCCCGGCTCGCCGTTTTGCGAGCGGCAAAATCTGCCGACGAGCGAATCCATTTCCTCGTCTGTGATCCGGGCTGCCGCGCGATACATGCCGGTCTGGCGATCGAGTGTGGCCCGGAGGGACGTGGTCGTTAGGCGATGACCTTCCCAAGCGGTCAAAGCCGCGAGGCGCCCCGGATAAAAAAGCTCGAGCGCCTCCTGCAAAGCCCCGAGATTGGCCAGCTCCAGCCGCCAACCGTGGCGGAGATTGGGCGCGGTCTTGAGCGCCCGGAAATTCCCTTCGTCATCATATTTGGCCAACTCTTCGGCGTCGTTAGGCGAGCGAAGGATTTCCAGATCCAGCCGCGCGCTGTCGTCGCGATGGGAAAGGGAGAAGGCGGCCTCGCCCGGTCGAATTTCGATCTGCCCGATGCCGCGCGCTCCCGAGCCGAGCCACGCTTCCAGCACCCACTTAACGCATGGCAGCATTCTTCTTTTTCTTGGCCGCTCCGTTTTTTTTCGCCCGGCTATCGCTCTTCTTTTTCGCCGTGCAAAGCCGGCGCGCCATCACGGCCGCGACGTGCTCGAGGAGATCGCGATCGTCTTCCGTGAACGCGTCTCGTTTTTCACTTTCGGCATCGATCACGCCGATGACGTGGCCATTTGACTCGCTCCTGATCGGCACCACGATCTCGGAGCGCGTCGTCCAGAAGGCCGGGAGCCAGCGCGGATCCTTGCGCACGTCGCCCACGATCAGCGTCTCGCCCGTTTCCGCGACCGCGCCGCAGAGTCCCTGCGTCTTCGGGAAGCGCGGATAAGCCGGCGGCTCGTCGCCTGTCCCGGCGGCGATGACGAAATCACCTCGCTCGATTTTGTAGATTCCGATCCAGCGATAGTCCCGTTCCGCTCGCACCATCTCGGCTGCTTTCTTGAGTGACTCGGGCTCTTTCGGGGCCGCGAGGACGAAGGCGGCGAGATCCTGCAGGAGCTTGGTCGAGTTGGTTTTCAAAATCGCTACCTGGAACAATTTACCCAATCGGGCTGAGATCAAGGGCGGCCGCGTCAAAAGCTGCCGCCTGCTCGACGATGATCTCGGCGAAGCGCGGCTCCGTCCCGATCGCGCTGCCGTAGTAAAGATCGCATCCGTGCAGCCGGTGCGGGTTGCGGCGGAAGATGCCGCGCTGACTCGCAGCCGCGCTCGCTTCCATTTCGATCCCGAGCAGGATCGGGATGTCCTGATAACTGTGCAGCCCATCGGAAATGAAGAAGGGCACGACGACGGCGTTCGGTGTGTTCGTTAGGCGCGGCCAGTCGGAGATGAGCGGCGGTTCCTCCATGTAGGCATTGTGGACCGAGGCGTAACGGCCGAGGGCGGAGATTTTTTCCACCTCGCGCTTGGCCGCGACCGCGCTTTTGTCGTTCAAGGCCGTGCCGTGGCCGACGATGAAGAGGGTCGTCTCCGCCTCGGGCGCGTCAGGCGCGACTTCCCGGGCTCGACGAAGGAGCAGCTCCGTCACTGCCGGATGATTGCCGACCGGCTCGCAATATTTCCAAAGCTGCCCGCTCGAACGCGTCGTTAGGCGACCTCCCAGCTCCAGCTCGCGCGGAATAACCGTCTGCGTGAAATACCCTTCGCTGATGAAATTCGGCACAACGTAGACCTGGCGAATCTCCGGATCGCCGAAGAAAAAGAGCGCATCGCGCAGGCTCGCTTCTTCTTTCCAAAAACAGCAGCCCACTTCGCGGAAAATGCCCTGGGCGCGAACCGCGACCGCTTGCGCGAGGCTCGGCGAGCTCGAATCAGGGTTCACGGTCGAGCCATGACCGACGATGAGAAGCGCTGATTCCGGTGCCGAAAACACAATCGACCTTACGAGCCCGCGCCCGGAGGGAAAGGAACAATCGGCTCGGCCAATGCCTCGAAGCTAGTCCGAGCTGTCTTCGTCCCGCTCGGGTTTGTCTTCGTCGCTCTTCTCGCTGTAGATCTGGCGCAGAATTCTGCCGATCATCGGCGCCGCGGCCGAGCCGCCGTGCACCGTGCTGCCGACGTCGCCTTCGTAGAGTGCAGCGAAAGCGTACTGCGGTTTGGCCGCCGGAACAAACCCGGCGAACCAGGCTGCGGTCCGTTCCTTTTCCTTCGGGCCCCATTGGGCGGTGCCGGTTTTTCCGGCGACCGAAACCTTGTCGAGACTCGCCTGGTGCGCCGTGCCGGCGGGCGCGTTGACCGCGTCGACCATCGCGCTGTGAATCTGCTCGATCGCGACGGAAGAGGCGTCGATTGTTTTTTTCGCGCGCACGGAATAGGCGGCGACGATCTCGTTCCCCACCGTCTGCACCTGCTCAACGAGGCGCGTCTGATAAAAGGTGCCGCCATTCGCCACGATCGCCATCGCCTGCGCCATCTGGAGCGGAGTCGCGAGGACATCGCCCTGGCCGATCGACATGTTGGCGATGTCGCCGTTAAGAATCTTGCGACCGTGAGTCGCCTTCATGTATTCGTCGTTAGGCAGGCGTCCGTCGGCTTCGCCGTGCAGCGGGATTCCCGTTTTGGTTCCGAAGCCAAGCTTGCCCGCCCAGTCCAGAATCGGCCCTGCGCCGGTCGCGATGCCGACCTGATAAAACCAGGTGTCGCATGATTCAGTCAACGCCTGGACGAAATTGAGCGAGCCGCGATCGGAGTGTTTCCAGTTGTGAAAAGTCGTGTTGCCCACGTCGATCGAGGGCACGCACTCATACTGATCCTGCGGCGTGATCGTGCCGCTCTCAAACGCCGCCAGGCCGACCGCCACCTTGAAGGTCGAGCCCGGCGGATAGGCTGAACGATAGGCGCGGGGGAGAAGCGGAATGTCCGGATCGTCCTGCAGTGCCTTGAACTTCGCGGTCGAAATGGAGGGAACGAATTCGTTAGGGTCAAAAGTCGGCCAGGAAGCGAGGGCGAGGATGTCGCCATTGCTCGGGTCCATGATTACGATCGCCCCGCGCTTTGCCTTGGCGGCGAGCGCTTTTTCGGCCAGCTCCTGCAGGTGGAGATCGAGCGTCGTGACGACGTTGTAGCCAGGCACGGGCGGCTCGACGATCCGCTCCGAGGTTCTGCGGCCGTCGCGGTCGAAGGTGACTTTGTACTTCCCGTGGCGTCCGGTCAGCATGCTGTTGAAAGTTTGCTCGAGCCCTTCCCGGCCTTCCGTCTCCGGCCAGAGGACCTGGCCATTTTGAATAATCCCATCGGCGTTTCGGCTCGTCCGGCCGGTGTAGCCGACGATCTGTCCGGCGAGACTGTGATTTGGATAAAAGCGCATGTAGATCGGCTTGAGCGAAAGCCCCGAAGGCAACTGTTCCTGCAGCTCCTGCCGTTCCGACTCCTTCAGATTCTGCGCGATCTCGAAGGGGAGAAAGCCGCGGTTATGATAATGGCGAAGGATCGCGTCATCCTGAACGCCTAACGAGTGGCCGAGCGTCTTCTCCGCCCTCCGGATGCGCTCGTGTGCGAAGGCGAGAGCCTGCGGGTCGGAAAAATCGAGCGGGGTCGGGAAGTCGATCGTCAGGTTGTAGCTCAGTTTGTTCTGCGCCAGCGGAGCCCCGTGGCGATCGGTGATCTGGCCGCGCGGTGCGGGGATATCGAGCACATAGGTCCGCGCCTGCTTCTGTGTTTCCCAAGTCGGCTTGATCGTTTCCTCGAAGGGCGTGGCGGATGGAGCCGTCGGTTCCTGCGCGAAAGCAGTCGCGGCCCAATACGTCGCCAATAGAATAAGAATCGATTTCTTCAAACTCTTCCGCTTCCTCTTCCTCTTCGTTCTGATCGCCTTGAGAGAACAGAGGAAGCGGTAGAGGAAGAAATTAGTGCCGCTCCAGAAAGCGATGCACTTCCTCCGCCAACTTTTGGCCTATCCCTTCGGTCGATGCAATTTCTTCCACGCTCGCTTTGCGCAGCCGCTGCACGGAACCGAATTTCCGGAGGAGAAGATTTTTCCGGTTCTGACTCACACCCGGACAATCGTCGAGGACGCTCTCACCGATCCGCTTTTTCATCAGGAGCTGATGGTAAGTGTTGGCGAAACGGTGTGCTTCATCGCGAATCCGCTGCAGCAAGCGGAGCGCGCCGGAATCCTCCGGCAACTGCAACGGCATCGCCCGGCCCGGCCGGTAGATCTCCTCAAATTCCTTCGCCAGGCCGATGATCGGCAGCTCGTGCAGGCCGAGTCGCTGCAGCTCACGACAGGCCGATGAGAGCTGCCCCTTGCCGCCGTCGACGATAATAAGATCGGGCAGCCTAACGAGCGGCGCTCCGCTCTCTTTTCGCTCATTCTGGGCCGGCGCAAGCTCCCCTCTGTCGTTAGGCACGGAGAGACGCGCCAGGGCCTCCGCCGGATTCTCCTGCGAGAATTCCGCCACCTGCGGATTCTGCTCACGCGCCTGCAGGAGGACGCGGGCATATCGCCGCCTAACGACCTCCGCCATGCTCGCGAAATCGTCCTGGCCTGCCACCGTCCGGATGCGATAACGCCGGTAATTATTCTTGTCCGGCACGCCGTCGCGGAAAGTCACCATCGAGGCCACGACGTGCGTGGTGGAGATGTTTGAAATGTCGAAGCACTCCATCACATTTGGTGGATCCGGCAATTGCAGCGCGTCGGCCAGCGCCTGCACGTCAGCGGCCGGGTCGATCGTCGTCGGCAGGCTGTGCCGGGTGAAACGGCGAATCGGCTTCGTCGTCCGGCGCAAATCCTCCAGCATGTTGCGCAGCTCGGCCGCCTTTTCGAAATCGAGCTTCTCGGCCGCTTTGCGCATCTCTTCCTCGAGCGCATTCATCATCTCGCGCGAGTGGCCTTCGAGAAATTCCGCCGCCTGCGCGACTCGTTGACGGTAAGTTCCGGGATCGATTTCGCTCAAGCGCATCGGCACCTGGTAGGTGGACGACTTTAACTCGCGCTCGGTTGGCGAACCGCGCCCGAAAGTCAGCACGCCGAATTTTTTCCGCATGAAATTCAAGGTCTGCCGGAGCGCGCCGGCATGCGCATACGGCCCGAAGTAGCGCGCTCCGTCGTCCTTTTTGAAACGCGCGAGACGGAAGCGCGGCCATTCTTCCGTCGGATCGACCTTCACGACGAGGAAGCGTTTGTCGTCGCGGAACGAGATATTATAGCGTGGCCGGTAGTCCTTGATCAGCTTCCCCTCGAGCAGAAGCGACTCTGGTTCGCTCGCGACGGTATGCGTTTCGAAATCCCAGACTGCGTCGAGCATGGCGCGCGTCTTCAGGTCGGCCACCGCCATTTTGGAAGGCATGAAATAGGAGCCGACGCGCTTGCGCAGGTCGCGCGCTTTGCCGACATAGATCACCCGACCGAAGCGATCGCGCATCAGATATACGCCCGGCTTGTGCGGCACTTCATGGACCTTTTTGTTCAGGTCTGGCTTTTCCTTCGACAGCGGCACGGTCCTGAGAGAGTACTCGCAAATGTGGGATGTCGCCATCGTCGGGAGCGGTCCGGCTGGCGCCAGTTGCGCGACTTTCTGCGCCGCGGCGGGCCTGGGCACCGTCGTTTTCGACCGGGCGAAATTCCCGCGCGAAAAAGTCTGTGGCGATTGTTTGAATCCGACCTGCTGGCCGGTCCTCGAGCGGCTCGGGGTGGCGGCGGAAGTTCGCGGCGCGCCTCACGGACGACTCGCATTTGTTGAATTCATCGATGTTCATCGCCGCTCCATCAGCGCACCTCTTCCCGCCGGCGAGCGCGCAGAGATCGCGATCAAGCGCAGCCTGCTCGACGACATTCTGCTTCGCCGTGCCCGGTCGTTAGGCGCGGAGGTGCGTGAGGGCGAAACTCTCCTCGCCCTCGAGCGCGGCGATGGCTGGAAGATCCGAACCGATCATTCCGAGGAGCACGCGCGCGTCCTCGTTGCGGCCGACGGACGCAACTCGACCGTGGCGCGCCTTTGCAACCTGATGCGACGCCGGGGTCCGGACCGGATTGCGCTCCAGACCCACGTCCCGCTACCAGATTCTTTCGGTGATCGGATCGTTTTGCAGCTCGTGCCAGAGGGGTATTCCGGTCAGGCGCCAGTCGGGGAGGGATTGCTCAACCTCTGCCTGGTCAGTCGGCCTAACGACATGGCGGCGATCAAGCGCTGGGCGGAAGCGGAGTTCGCGATCCCGTCTGATCAACCGTGGCGAACGATCGCGCCGCTCGCGCGCGCGGCCTTGCCGCCCGCACAGCCAGGCTTGTTTCTCGTCGGCGACGCGGCCCGGGTGATCGAGCCATTTACGGGCGAGGGAATTTTCTATGCCCTCCGGTCTGGCGAACTTGCCGCGGCGGCGATTCGAACCGGGGATTATCGGCGCTACGCCACGCAGCATCGGCGGCTCTACGCTGGTCGGTTATGGATCAACGCGCTCGCGCGGCGCGCGGTTGAGCATCCGGAGCTCGCCAGCAATTTGTTGCAGCTACTGCCTAACGAGAAGTGGCTCCTCAGCGTCCTGACGAAGAAAGTTGTGCGGCCTTGACCGTGTTCGCCATCAGCATCGCGATCGTCATCGGCCCGACCCCGCCCGGGACCGGAGTGATGGCGGCGGTTTTAGGCGCGACTTCATCGAAGGCAACATCGCCGACCAACCGGTAGCCGCGTTGGGCGGCGGGGTCTTCGACCCGATTAATTCCGACATCGATCACAACCGCGCCTTCCCGGACCTGTTCCCCCCTAACGAATCCAGCCCGACCGATCGCTGCGATCATGATGTCCGCCGAGCGCGTGATCGCGGGCAGGTTCTTCGTCCGCGAATGGACAACAGTCACGGTCGCATCGACACCCTTCTGCATGAGAAGAAGCGCGAGTGGTTTGCCCACGATCATGCTCCGCCCGAGGACGACGACGTGGGCGCCGCTGATTTCGACGCCGCTCGCGCGCAACAAACGCAAACAGCCTAACGGCGTGCAGGGCACGAAACCGGTCTCATCGCCGAGCGCGAGCTTCGCGATGTTGATCGGGTGAAATCCGTCCACATCCTTCGCCGGATCGAGGGCGTCGATGATGGCCGCTTCGTCGATCTGTTTTGGCGGCGGCGACTGCACGAGGACGCCGTGGATGGCCGGGTCGTGATTCAATTCATCGACTCGCGCGAGCAACTCTTGCTGCGTCGTTTCCGCCGGCAACTCCAGCTTCACGGAATGGAGCCCGAGTTCGCGGCACATCTTGTCCTTCGAGCGGACATAAGCGCGCGAAGCCGGATCGTCTCCCACGAGCACGACCGCGAGACCGGGCGTGATGCCGCTCGCTTTGAGTGCTTCGATTTCGCTCCGCAGCTCCGCGTAAACCGTTTCCGCGACGCTGCGGCCATCGATTAATTTCATCGCCTCTCCACTAGCTGCATCATCGCGTCCTGCAACCGCTGCCGCTCGCGCTCGAACTCCTCTTCGCCGATCGTCTCTGCGATGCGATGCGGCGGGCCGAAGACGACGCGCACTTTGGAAAATGGCTTCGGTAAAATGAAGCGGTCCCAGCTCTTCACCCGCCAGCAGCTCGAGTATTCCATGTTCAGCGGCACGACCTCCGCGCCGGATTGCTGCGCGAGAAAAACGATGCCCTGCCCGAGCTCGTAAGCCGGACCGCGCGGACCATCAGGCGTGATGACGACGTCACGGCCGTGCGCGATCACTTCCGCGAGCTGGCGGATGGCGCTGGCGCCTTTGCGGGAGGTCGATCCCCTAACGACTTCGAAACCGAAGCGCTCGACGAGATCGGCGAGGAGGGCGCCGTCGCGGCTCGCGCTGATCAGAGCCGCGCCCTGCCGCGCGGGCAGGTAGCGTTTGATCACGAAGGGCAAAAGAAGCAGGCGATTGTGCCAGAGCGCGCCAATGTAGCGCTCGTTAGGCGGAGTGCCGATGACGTGCGCCCGGTCTTCGATCTCGAAACGCAAAGTGCGCGCCCAAACCTGGAGGAGATGATACCCGAGGGCGGTCAACCAACGCGCGCGCCAGCCGTCGATTTTCAAGGCGCGGAATTTTTTCCGCTCCCGTCTTTCCAGCGAAAGGCGCGCGGATTGGGCAGGCCGATCTGGTCAAGGATGCGCCAGACGACGGTGTCGACCACGTCGGCGACTGATTGCGGGCGGCTGTAAAACGAGGGGATGGCCGGAAGGACGACCGCGCCGGCCTCGAGCAGCCTAACGACGTTCCGGGCATGGATTAGACTCCAGGGCGTTTCGCGCGGCACGAGGATGAGCTTGCGGCGTTCCTTCAAAAAAACATCGGCAGCCCGGAGGAGCGCGCTGTCGCTCGTCCCGGAGGCGATCCGGCCTAACGTTGCCACGGAGCAGGGAACAACGACCATGGCGTCGAAGCGGGCCGAGCCGCTGACGAAAGGAACGTTGAGATCATTCTCGGCATGCTCGGAAACTCCAGGCGGAATTTGAAGACGCTCCACCTCCTGAGCCGCGACCTGTTTCGCATGTGCGCTCAAGACGAGATGCACCTCGTTGGCCGAAGGATCGATTTGGTCGAGCAATCGCTGGAGGTAAACCGTGCCGCTGGCGCCGGTGGCGGCGATGACGAGTTTCATGTCGGCGCTATAGAACCACAGGACGCGTCCGCACTCTAGACCCGATTAGGGCAGCGTCGGCGGGACGGCTAAAGATAGCCGGCGGCCTTGAGCTTCTTCGTCAGGTCGATGCGGCGCAGGAGCAGATCGCTGTAAAGATTAGCCGCCTCCTTCGCCGGCTCGACCCGCGTTTTCTTTTCCACCACGACCAAATCATCGACCAGTTCTTCCAAGGCAATCGGTTTTCCCTTTACCTGGCAATAGCTCCAGGCGGCATGGATCGCTGCGCCTAACGCCGCGCCTTCCGTGACACGCAACGCAACCGTGGGAAAACCGAGAACGTCGGCCGCGATTTGGCGCCAGACCGCGCTCCGGCTTCCGCCGCCGGTGAGGCGGATCTCTTCCGGCACAATCCCCAGCTCCTTGAAACGCCGCAAGCCATAGGCGAGCCCGAGGGTGACGCCTTCCACCACCGCGCGCGCCATCTGATCGGGCTTCATGTTTTCAATCGTTAGGCCATGAAACACCCCGCTCGCTTTCGGCAGATTTGGCGTCCGTTCGCCTTGCAGATAGGGCAGAAATAAAATCCCGGCCGCGCCCGGCGGAACGGCTGCGACACGCTCTTCCATCGTTGCGATTTCCCAGGAGAAAAGTTCGCGCACCTGCTCCGTCGCGACCGCGACGTTCATTGTGCAGGTGAGCGGCAACCAGTGATCGGTCGCGTCGCAAAAGGCGGCGACTTCGCCTTTCGGATCGATCACTGGCTCCTCCGCGAAGGCGCAGATCGTGCCGGACGTGCCGAGGCTCGCGGTCACGACGCCGGGGCGGATGTTGCCGGTGCCAATCGCGCTCATCATGTTGTCGCCGCTCCCGGCGGAGACGAGCGCGTCCTCTGCCAGGTTCCATTTATCGCGCAGAATGCTGCGCAAGAGACCGGCGGGACGTTTCGAGGAACGGAGCGGCGGCAATTTCGTTTCGAGGGCGGGATCGATGAATTTCAGAATCGGCTGGGCCCATCTGCGCGCTCGCACATCGAACAGACCGGTGCCGGAAGCATCACCGTACTCCATCTGCCGTTCGCCGGTCAGCCAGAGGTTGAGGTAGTCATGCGGGAGGAGCACGCTCGTTAGGCGACGGAAGTTTGCCGGCTCATTTTCCTTCAGCCAAAGAAGTTTCGGCGCGGTGTAACCGGGCAGCATCGGATTACCAAAGCGTTCGATCAGATTCTCCGCGCCGCCGAATTCCTTGTTGATCTTTTCGCACTGTTCTTCGGTCGAGACATCGCACCAGAGCTTGGCGGGACGGAGCGGCTCGTTCGCTTCGTTAAGGGCGACCAGCCCATGTTGTTGACCGCTGACGCCGACCGCGCAGATCTCGCGGCTGCGCGCTCCGATTTTCTCGAGGCATTCCGCGATGGTCGTTTCGGCGGCATCGAGCCAAGTCTGCGGTTCCTGCTCCATGTGGCCCGGCGGCAGGCCTTCGATCAGACTGTAGTTTTGCTGGGCGAGCGCGAGGACGTCACCCGACTCGATGTCGAGAACAAGCGCCTTCGTGCTTTGAGTGCCGCTATCGATTCCGAGACAAAGCATTAGAATTTAACCTTGGAGCACGAATACCGGATTCCGCGACAAAGCCGAACTTCAAAATCCGAAGTGTGAAGGTGAGGCTCGTTTCGAATTTCGGTATCCGGATTTCGTGCTTCAGTTTGAAGGCGATGATCAAGAAACTTTTGCACACCCGTTATCGCGTGAAGGATCTCGAGAAGACGGTTTTCTTTTATCGCGACGTGCTCGGGCTCGAGGAAGTGCGCCGCCACACTTCCGGCCGTGGATCGCAGCTCGTTTTCCTGAAGGCGCCCGGGAGCGAGGAGGAAATTGAGCTCTGCAAATTCGACGAAAGCGGTCCAGTCGTGGTCGGTCCCGACCTGACTCATCTCGCCTTCGAAGTCGACGATATCGAGGATTTCGCGAAGCAGACGGCGGCGAAGGGTTACCCGCTTTCCGACGGTCCGCACCCGAATGGCCGTGGCGGCGCGATAGCCTTTATCGATGCGCCGGAAGGTTACGAAGTGGAGTTGATCCAGCGTCGACCCGCTCGTTAGGCTTGCGCCCGGCGCGCTTTTGTCTCTAATATTTCGCCTATGATTCGCCGCGCCTTCGCGCCTCTGGCCTTTCCCCTAACGATCGGACTGGCGCTGCTTTGTGTGGCGGCCTCGAAGCCGGTCCACCATCAGGTGCGTCGCGCCACCCCAGCGGATGAGGATGACGAGCTGCCGATCGCTTATCAAAGCAGCGATCTCGATTCCGCGGTCGGCGTCGTTCCCAAAACCGGAGCTGCCTCCGTGGTGGTGGAGGACGCGCGCACCGGCGAAGTGCTCTACGAGAAAAATGGGGAAGATCCGCGCGCCGCGGCCAGCACCCAGAAATTGCTGACCGCTTTGCTCGTGGCCGAGGCCGGATATCTTAATCAGCCGGTAACGGTGGAGGCGACTGACACGATGGCCGAGCCGGTGCGTTTGAATATTAAGCCGGGCGAAACTTATCCGCGGATCGACCTGCTCCGCGCATTACTGGTGAAGAGCCCTAACGATGTCGCTCGTTGCCTGGCGCGCGATAACGCCGGCAGCATCGAGGCTTTCGCGGTCAAAATGAATGCGAAGGCACGTGAACTCGGCGCGACCCATTCTAATTTCGTGAATCCGAACGGGCTCCCGATTCCCGACCAATATTCAACCGCGCGCGATCTCTCGATCATCGCTCGCGCCGCCTACGCAAATCCGACCATCCGCTCAATCGTCTGTCTCCCGCAGCTCGTTTTTCGTTATGCCAACGGCCGCACGAGAGAGCTGGAGAACACGAACAAGGTTCTGAAACGTCTTCCGTACTGCAACGGAATGAAGACCGGTTACACCGAGGCGGCCGGCCATTGTCTCATCGCCAGCGGCACGATTCCCGGGCGCGACATCATTGTCGTCGTCCTCGGCGACACTAAGGCGCGCGTCTGGCAGGATGCCTCCGCGCTTCTCTCCTGGGGCTTGAAGAGAATGTAGTTCGCGCAGCGGCGGACCCGCGAGATGAGCGAGCTTTTTCAGGAACAACTTCAGGCACTGCGGGAGCGATCGCTTCACCGCAAGCTACGCGAGATCGGCACCGCGCAGGGAGCGGAGGTGCAGATTGTGGGGCGCCAGTTGGTGAATTTTTCCTCCAACGATTATCTCGGGCTCGCGAACGACCCAATCCTGCGGAAAGCCGCGATCGCCGCGATCGAAGAATTCGGCGTGGGAGCGGGCGCTTCGCGTTTGATCAGCGGAACGCAGTCGCCGCACGTTGCCCTCGAGACGACGCTCGCGCGTTGGAAACGGACCGCCGCGGCAATCTGTTTTAGCAGCGGATACGCGGCGGCCGTTGGGACGATTCCGGCGCTCGCTTCGAAGCAGGACGTGGTGATTCTCGATAAGCTTTGTCACGCTTCGCTGATCGACGGCGCGCGACTGAGCGGCGCGATGATGCGCGTTTTTCCGCACAATCATCTCGGCAAACTCGAGAGCCATCTGGAGTGGGCACGGCGGGAGCACCCGGAAGCGCAGCTGGTGGTCGTGACGGAATCGGTCTTCAGCATGGACGGCGACCGCGTCCCGCTCCGCGAACTGGTGGACTTGAAGAAGCGCTTCGAGGCGCTCCTGCTCCTCGATGAAGCCCACGCAGTTGGCGTCGTCGGTTCGCACGGTCGAGGGCTGGCGGCGGAACTCGGGCTGGAGAAGGAAATCGATTTGCAGATGGGTACGCTGAGCAAGTCGTTAGGCGTGAGCGGCGGTTATATTTGCGGGACGCGGAGTGTGATCGATTGGCTGGTCAATCGCGCCCGCTCGTTTATTTTTTCGACCGCGCCTCCACCAGCTCTGGCGGCGGCTGCGACGGCTGCGATTCAGTTTCTTGCCAGCGAAGACGGCGAAGCGCGCCGCAAGATTCTCTGGGATCGAATCGTCCGGCTGCGGAAGAAGCTGCCGGAAAATAGCGAGGACTTTGGCAAACCGAGCGCGGCCATCATTCCCTGGATGGTGGGCGACGAATCACGGTCGCTCGATCTCGCGCGCGATCTGCGGCAACAGGGATTTTTTGTTCCCGCGATCCGTTTTCCGACGGTGGCGAAGGGAGCAGCCCGCCTTCGTCTCACGGTTAGCGCCGCCCATTCCGAAGAACAAATTGACTCGTTAGGCGAGGCGATCGTTTGCCTCACCGCCGGAGTTTGATTGTTCAGGATTACTACGGACCGGTGGCAGCGGAATTGCGCAGGAGCGGCGTCGGGATGAAAGCCGGATTGGCGTTCACGTCCGGCGGGCCTTCCGCGGGAATGTCGGCCGCGGGTCCTTCCGCGGGCGGGGCCGGCTGGCCGACGGAATTGTTGGCGTACCGGCTGGTCTTGTAGTCGTTCGTCGTTGTCGTGGTGGTCGTGGTGCAGGCCGGCAGCAGAGCGGCCGCGAGTAGACTGAGGGCGATTTTCGTTTTCATATCTGCGTCCTTTTCGAGGCGGGAACCTTTTTATCCCGCTCCGGTTATAATTACTATATTTGCCTTCGACGCGGCAAGCACTGTTTCCGAGGGCCGGGATTCCATCAGCCGAAGCGTGAGAGGATCGCGGCCAGCTTTTCCTGCGTTGCCTTCGGCCAGAGCGACTTGTCCGTGACCAGAGCGGAATCAAGCGCGCGATGCTCTGGCCAATCCGGCTCGGTCGGAATGCGCGGAATGACGGCGGCCAGAATCTTCTTTGCGGTTTCTGCGTTGGCGAGGAGATGGCCGACGACGGTTTGCGCCGAGACGGGTTCTTCCTCGGTTTTCCAGCAGTCGTAATCGGTAATCATCGCCATCGTGGCGAGTGCGATCTCCGCTTCCCGGGCCAGCTTTGCTTCCGGCAGATTAGTCATCCCGACGACGTCGAAGCCGTGGCGGCGATTTAGTTCCGACTCGGCACGGGTGGAAAAGGCGGGGCCATCCATATTCACATAAGTCCCGCCGTTGTGGACGCGCACGCCTAACGACTGCGCCGTTTCGGCCAGGAGCATCCGCAATGGCGTGGAAATTGGCTCCGCGAACGTGATGTGAGTCGCAATCCCGGCGCCAAAAAACGTGTGCTCGGTGCGCTGGCTCGTTCGGTCGTAAAACTGTGAGGGCAGGAGGACATCGCGCGGCGCATATTTTTCCTGCAAACTTCCTACTGCCGTCACGCAGATGATCCAGCGTACGCCTAACGAACGGAGCGCGTAGATATTGGCGCGATGATTCAGCTCGTGTGGCAGAATCCGATGGCCGCGACCATGCCGGGGCAGGAAAAACACCCTCCGGCCCGCCACTTCGCCTCCAACGATCTCGTCCGACGGCAGGCCGAAGGGCGTCTCCACCTGCTGCTCCTGCGCCTCGCTGAACCCTTCGATTTGATAAAGTCCGCTGCCGCCGATGATCCCGATGGCTGTTGTCTCGTGGTCCATATTTTGTCGCGAGAAAGGTTCTCAGCTTGCAGTCTCTGATTTGCAAGCTGCAAGCCTGCGCTACGATCGGCTCGTGAATTCGCGCAGTTTTTTTCTTTCGTTTCTCCTCGGGTCGGTCCTCGCCTCCTGCACTACATCGCTCCCTCCGACCGGCGACTTGGCAGCGGCCGGAACTTCCTTTGCCAAAGTACCGCGCGATCGTCCTGGTTTCGGGACCCGCTGCGCCTCGATGTGATCGACGGTCGCGCCGCTTCGGTCCGGAAACGTGGATACGTCATCGCGCCCGATCGCACATTGATCGTGGAAGGCTTTCGTCAAATCACCGAGGCAATAGCGACCTTTCGTTTCAGTTCAGTGCGCGAATCCTATGCCCAGGAAAAGTACGGGGACACACGCAACGTAGGCGTAATCGGAATCGCGCTCTTCAATGAGCTCGGCACTGATCCGCGGAGCGAGCGCGAAGTAAAGAAGCGGCTGCGGGCGAACCCATTTCCCAGCCGCTTCGCCACTCCGCCCTAACGATTTCGCCTCGCCTTCCGCAATGGCGGCCCGCGCCGGTTTGTGTATCGTTGGCGCTCTCTCGAATGCCGAAAT
>DASXDC010000140.1:0-14416 GCA_036490855.1 Chthoniobacterales bacterium | reverse complement strand
GCGATCGCGCGGACACGGCCGCCGCGGTAAGGCCCGATGTTGCGCCAGTGGAAGAGCTGGGAAAAATCAGCCGACGCGCCGAAAACAGTGCCTAACGAGAAGCCGCCGAGAAGCGTGAGAAGAAAACCCAATTTCACGCCGGCACGATACGCCAGCCGGGGCCTCACTCCAGTTCGCCAGCGGATTCGGTGTCGACTCGTTAGGCTGTGGCGGCTGGCGTTGCTGCCGGCTTTTTTTTCGCGGCGGCAGCGGCAGCGAGCGTGGCGTCGACCGCATCCGCTTCGCGCGGATGGATGCGGTGATAGTAATCGTTCGATTTCGCGAGATCGCTTTTGCGCATGAGGAGCGCGTCGAAACGTTCGCGCCGGCTCAACTCATACACCTTGTCCATCTTGATCGCTTCGAACGGGCAAACCTCGACACAAATCTGGCAACTCATGCAGACCGAGATGTCGATGTCGAAGGTCGCCGGATAAAACTGCGGCTTGCCCATGTAGTCGGGCTTTTTGTCCGTGCTCTTGACGATGTAGATGCACTGCGGCGGGCATTCCTTTTCGCAGATCTTGCAGGCGACACAGCGCAACCCCGCGGCAGCGTCGTCCGTGTCGAAAACGAGGAAAGGAAAGTTCCGCGAGTTCTCGGGAAGAACGTCGCGCTCTTCGGGATATTGCACGGTCGTTAGGCGTTCTTCGTCGAAATAGCTGCCGACGAAATTCTTCGCCGTCACCGCCATGCCTTTGAGAATGCCCGCGCCGATCATGTTGCTAAATGTCGGCCAACGAACCACCTCGTTCCAGTCATCGATCCACCTCGCCCATCACGATATCGATGCTGCCGAGGATGACCATCACGTCGGCGACGGTGTGGCCGAGACACATGTCTTCGAGGATCGTTAGGTTGATCAGGCTCGGTGGGCGCACGCGGTAGCGGTAAGGGTTCCCGGTGCCGTCGCTGATGAGGTAAAACCCGAGTTCACCCTTCGGCGCTTCGATGCGGCCGTAGGCTTCGCCGAGCGGTGGTTTGAAGGCGCGGATCTTTACCTTCGGATTCTGAATTGGACCTTCGGGAAGTTGCTCCATCGCCTGGTGAAGGATTGTTAGGCTCTCGCGCAATTCCAGCACGCGCATCATGAGCCGATCGTAGCAATCGCCGTGATCGCCCAGCGGCACCCGGAACTTAAAGCGCGGATAGATGCCGTAGCCGTCGACTTTGCGGATGTCGTAGTTCACCCCGCTCGCGCGCAAGCCGGGGCCGGTGATGCCGGCGTTGATCGCGAGTTCAGCGGAAAGTTTTCCAACCTCCTGGGTCCGCGCGATCAGGATTTCGTTCGAAGTGATGAGCTTCTCGAATTCGTCGAGGAATGGTGGAAAACTCTCGACGATTTTATGCGCGTGCTCCATCCAGCCGGGCGGGAGATCGACTCGGCAACCGCCGAAGCGCATGTAGTCGCACATCATGCGCGAGCCGCTGAGTGATTCGAAAAGATCGAGGACGCGCTCGCGTTCGCGAAATGCATACATGAGTGGCGTGCCCCACGCGCCCATATCGCTGAGAAGGAAGCCTAACAATGAGGTGTGATTCACCAGCCGGGTGAGTTCGGCGAGGATGACGCGCAGATATTCGGCGCGCTCGGGGACTTCGATGCCGGCGAGTTTCTCGACGCTGAGTGCGTAGGCCCAGTTGTTGGTCATCGAGCAAAAGTAATCGAGCCGGTCGGTGTAAGGCATGGAGCCGAGGTAGCTCGTGTTCTCGCCGATCTTTTCGTGGTTGCGATGGAGGTAGCCGAAGACCGGTTTGAGTTTGCGCACGACCTCGCCCTCGAGCGCGACGTTCATGCGGAAAACGCCGTGGGTCGAAGGGTGCTGCGGACCCATCGAGACCTCGAGCAGCTCGCCATCGAAGCGCGAAGTTCTACGCGGCGGAGCCTGTTCGAGTTCCTGAAAACCGGTCATTCTACTTTCGAAAACCGCCCAGAGATTAACAGATTCTCCACATAGTTCATCGCTCTTCTTTTGGCCTAACAAATCGGGCTGTCGGCGGCGTGGACCGCGGTGCAGCGTGGAGTGTGAGATCGATTACGTGGGTCTCCCGGCGAAAGCCCAACCTCTTCGGATTTTCGCGGATTCATCAGCCCTGCCAGCGCGATCAACAACAGCTCGATAGTCAACCTGACCCGTATGTCGGTCCGCAAACTGCCGTCGCGTCGACCACGCCTGAAAAGCTTCCCGAAACGTTCGTCGATCAGCGTGCGCGCCGGTATTCGATCCGTCTGAAAACGGCCAGCGCTCGGCAGCCCATGTCGCGCACGAAAGGCGGCTTCAGTTCGTCGAGCTCGCGTTGCATGCCGCTGGTCATGCCCGTTGTCGCCAAACTCGACCTCGTGAAAAAGTTTTGTCTCCCCGACGATCTCCGAGATCGGAATCACCTATCACGAAGAGTCGCTTTCCGAACACGCGGGGGACAAAAACCTTAAAGTAAAGGTGGGCGATCGCATGCCTTACTTGCGGATCGGAAACGAGAGCGTCTTCGATAGATTGGCCGCGCCGAAGTTTCATCTCGCGATCTTTTCCAACTCCCCAGATGAGCAGGCGAATCCGCGCGGTCGCATCGAGTCATCGTCCGGCGATTGGGTGGATTTCGTTTCCCTTCCGTTTTCGGCCGAAGTGAAACAAATCTTCGGCGCCAAAAACCATTTCAGGTTTTCCTGCGGCCGGACAACCACATCGCATCAGTCAACGCAGGTGCGTCCCTGGCGCCGGCGCGGGCATGGCTCGCTCATCACTGCGGGAGAGCTTTGGGTGACGAGGATCCAGCCGACGTCAGGCAGTGATGTTTTCCGCGCCGTCGCTTGGTGGGCGCGGTGCGTAATGTTCCTTCGTCTTGGCGAGCACCTCGTCGTGCGGCGTCGGTTCGTATTCGTAGTCATCCGGCTCGACGTAATCCTTTCGCATCGGGAAATCGGTGAACTCATCCCACATCAGGATGCGGCGGAGATCGGGGTGGCCGTCGAAATAGATTCCGTAGAGATCGAAGATTTCGCGCTCTTGAAATTCTGCGCTCCGCCAGACCGGGGTGAGCGAAGGCAGGTGGACCCCTGATGCGCGATCAGCGGTGTGCAGCCTAACGACAAGTGGCCCCTGTTTGAGCGCGATCGAGAAAAGGTGATACACCGCTTCCAGATAACCGGGAAAAAACTCCTCCTGCGTTTCCTCGATTTCCTTCTCCTCGCCTTCGACCAGCTTTTTCACCTTCACCTTTTTCTTCACGGTGCGGTCGAGCCAGTCGACTCCGGTGACGTTCGAGCAAAAGTCGAAACTCAACGCCGGATCGTCGCGCAGGAAGCGGGCGATCGCGAATGCCTGTTCGTTAGGCAAGAGGAGCGATGGCTGATTGGCCGGACCCGGATTGGGGATAATCTCGAGCTTCGTCTCGGGGATTTCCGCCTCAACCCTTGCCATGATTTCCTCGAGCGACTCCATCAATTAGGCGCGCTCGATCGCGGGCGGATGAAAGAGATCCGGATTCGCTGGCGGCTCCAGATCGTGCTCGCCAAACTCCGGCACCGGAAATTCGCTCGCCTGGCTTTTCTTGAGATGCTCGGCCTTTCCCGCGCCGGTCAATTTTTGCCCATCGATTTTGCGCTGCAATTCCATGAAAGCGTGGAGCAGCGCCTCCGGCCGCGGCGGACAACCGGGGATGTAAACATCGACCGGAATGTAGCGATCGATTCCTTTGAGGACGTTGTAGCCTTGCTTGAATGGCCCGCCGGAAATGGCGCAGGCGCCCATCGCGATGACGTATTTCGGGTCGGGCATCTGGTTGTAGAGCCGGACGATTTGCGGCGCCATTTTTTTGGTGACGGTGCCGGCGACGATCATCAAATCGGCCTGACGCGGCGAGGGGCGAAAAACTTCGCCGCCGAAACGCGCGAGATCGTAGCGGGAAGCCGCGGTCGCGATCATCTCGATCGCGCAGCAAGCGAGGCCAAACTGGAGCGGCCAGATGGAATTCTTGCGGCCCCAATTATAAAGGTCCTGCATCGAGGTGACCCAGATGCCCTGCTTTTGCAGCTCGCTGCGGAGGCCTTCGTCAACTTGTCCTTCCATCACCTTGCCCACGTTAAACACCCTTTACCCCAAGCCCAGACCAGCCCTTCCAGAAGAAGGAGGAGGAAGATTAGGATCGCGACAAAGGCGCCAAATGGCAACCCGGTGAAGGCGACTGCGAAGGGGACGAGGAAGATCGATTCGACGTCGAAGATGAGGAAGATGATGCAGTAAAGATAGAACTGCGATTGAAATTGAATCTGCGCCTCGCCTAACGACTCGACGCCGCATTCGTAGGTCGCATTTTTGGCGGCGCCCGGTTTGGGCGGCTGGAAAAATTTTCGCCAGAGCCAGGCCAACAGGAGTGGCGCGACCGGGAAGAGCAGTGCCACCCCGATAAAGATGATCAGGAAAAAATAAGGCGACGGAGTCATCTCCAAGGTGTCGCCCGTTCCTGCCTAACGAAGTTTTTCGGCGATGAATCAGACCGCATCATCTTGCCGGTCTCATACCACGCCCTGGTCGAGCATCGCGTTCGCGACCTTGAGGAAACCGCCGATGTTCGCACCGTTGACGTAATTTCCCGGCGTCCCGAACCGCTCCGCGGTCGTGCGACAGGTGCGATGAATTGCCTTCATGATGCCTTGGAGGCGGGCGTCGACTTCCTCCCGCGTCCAGGAAAGGCGCATGCTGTTCTGCGCCATCTCAAGACCAGAGGTGGCCACGCCGCCGGCATTGGCCGCTTTGCCCGGGCCAAAGAGAATGCCGGCTGCGAGAAAACGATCGACGCCGCCACTCACCGTCGGCATGTTGGCGCCTTCCGAGACGACGTAGACGCCGTTGCGCAGCAGATTCGCCGCGTCCTTTTCATTGATTTCATTCTGCGTCGCGCTCGGGAAAGCGCATTGCGCTGAATGATCCCAGAGCGGGCTGTGATCGAGCGAACTGTCGTTTTCGATGTAGGTCGCCTCTTTGTATTCCTCCGCATACTCTGCGATTCGGCCACGCCGAACGTTTTTTAATTCCATAACGAAGCGAAGTTTCTCCCGCGTGATGCCGGACTCGTCGTAGATGTAACCGGCCGAATCCGAAAGCGTGACCGGTTTCGCGCCGAGCTCGATCAATTTCTCGACGGTGTATTGCGCGACGTTGCCGCTGCCGGAGACGAGGCAGACTTTACGGGCGAGATTTTCATTGCGCGTATTCAGCATTTCAGCGGCGAAATAGACCGCGCCGTAGCCGGTCGCTTCCGGGCGAATGAGCGAGCCGCCCCAGCCGATGCCCTTGCCGGTAAGCACGCCGGTGAATTCGTTCCGGAGTTTTTTATACATCCCGAAGAGGTAACCGATCTCGCGCGAGCCGACGCCGATGTCGCCCGCGGGCACGTCGCGATAGGGGCCGATGTGGCGGGAGAGCTCGGCCATGAATGCCTGGCAGAAGCGCATCACTTCGTTGTCGCTTTTCCCCTTCGGATCGAAATCCGAACCGCCCTTGCCACCGCCCATCGGCAGAGTCGTTAGGCTGTTTTTAAAAACCTGCTCGAAGGCGAGGAATTTCAAGATGCCGAGATTGACCGAGGGATGAAAACGGAGGCCGCCCTTGTAGGGCCCGATCGCGCTGCTCATCCCGATGCGGAAGCCGCGGTTAACCTGCACCTCCCCGTCATCATCCAGCCACGGAACGCGAAACGTAATGACCCGCTCCGGTTCCACCATCCGCTGAAGAATTTTTGCTTTGCGATATTCGGGGTGCTGCTCGAGCACCGGCTCGAGGGAATTGAAAACTTCGTGCACCGCCTGGTGAAATTCCGGCTCGCCCGGATTCTTCGCCTTCACCTGCGCCATCAATTCTGCCAGATCGTTTTTCATCGCTGTTGGATCTTTCTGCCGACGAAGCCCGCGCGGGCTCTCCGGCCTAACGAATACGCTGCGACCGTTCTCCGGCCGGCAATCGTTTCTCCATTTGCGAGCAGGAATAGCGGGTCAGCCGGCGAAACGAAACAAAATTCTTATCCTTGGCCCGGCCGCCCTCATCTGGAGCCGATCGAACAAAAGTTTGGCGCCTGCCGCTATTCCTGTCTTGCCTATCAAATCAGACCTCGCTTTTCTTCCTCGCAAGGTGCGCGCTTTTCTTGATCAGATTTTCGTCCTTGGGAAGGAACGAGTCCTCGCCCTCTTCAACGGCGCGCCCGGCTGGCTTCTCGAGATCATTTCCAGTCTGCTCAACATCGTCGGCCTGCTCATCGTCTTTCTTTCGCTCTTCGCGCTCGTCTCGGTCCTGGAGAGAAAGATTCTCGCCCGCATTCAAAACCGGCTGGGACCTAATCGCGTCGGACCATTTGGTCTCCTTCAACCTGCGGCCGACGGAATCAAGATGCTGATCAAGGAAGACATCGTGCCACTGCGGGCTGACAGGGTGGTGCATTTCCTCGCGCCGATCCTGATCGCGGCGACGGCGATTCTGGCTCTCGGGATTATTCCTTACGGGCGCAACATGACGCCGTTCGCGATCGACGGCGGGATCCTGTTTTTCTTCGCGATCGGCTCGACGACGGAGTTAAGCGTGTTCATGGCTGGCTGGGGGAGCAACAACAAGTTCTCGATCCTCGGTGCGATGCGCGCCATCGCCCAAATGGTGAGCTACGAGCTGCCGCTCATCCTCACCGTGCTCCCGGTGGTGATGGTGGTCGGCTCCCTCCGGCCGGATGCGATCGTGGCCGCGCAAGCCGGCTACTCGTTAGGCGTGATCCCGCATTGGTTTGTCCTTACTCCCTGGGGGGCGGCAGCCTTTCTTCTCTTTTTCGTGTCGGGTCTGGTGGAGTCGAATCGCACCCCGTTCGATGTGCCGGAAGGCGAATCGGAAATCGTCGCCGGTCACATGACGGAATATTCCGGGTTTAAATATGCGATCTTCTTTCTCGGCGAATATCTCGGCATGTTCGCGATCGGCGGGCTGGCGGTCACGCTGTTCCTCGGCGGCTGGCACGCTCCGTTCTCGTTTTTCGAGTTCGTTCCGTCCTGGCTTTGGTTCTTCGCAAAGTTAGGCGCGCTTATTTTCGTCTTCATCTGGGTGCGTGGGACGCTCCCTCGCACCCGGGTCGATCAAGTGATGAATTTCGCTTGGAAATTCATGCTTCCGATGGCGTTTGCCTGCATCCTCGCGGCCGCCGTCTGGCATTACGCCGGTCGTGGCTGGGCGGCCTGGGCCTGGTCGCTCCTCGTCGTCGCGCTGATCTACTTTGCGCTCGCGCGCTTGCTCGACACCGGTCAAAAATTTGCGCCGCGCACTTATCGCTTTGCGGAATGAACTCAGCGGCCTTCATCGTCATCGCCATTCTCACTCTGGCCGCGGCCCTCGCCGCCGCGACGTTGCGCAAGCTGGTCCATGCCGCTCTCTGTTTTGCGGCGGCCTTCGTCGGGGTGGCGGCGTTTTACTTTTTGTTAGGCGCGGAATTCGTCGGCCTCATTCAGGTTTTCGTCTACGTCGGGGCCGTCGCCGTCCTGATCGTCTTCACCATCCTGCTTACCCGGCGCGAGGTGGAGGAGGATCGCGCTTTTCACTGGAGCGGCGCGCTCGTGGCGCTGGCAGTTTTCGCCGGGCTGGCCTGGGCGATTTTCAAATCCGCCGGGTTGTCCGTCACTGCGACTGCGATTCCCGGATTAACGGTAAAACAGATCGGCGAGATGCTCATGACGGATTACATCTGGCCGCTGCAATGCATCGGCCTTCTGCTCACGGCCGCTCTCGTCGGCGCTCTCGTTCTCGTGATGGAGGAAAAGCGGTGAATCAGATCTGCGGGGGTTTCAAACCGGATCGAAGTTCGCGACGAGTCGCCGCAAACGGCGCCCGAGTCTCGAGCGCTGGCCGATCATGACCTTGCAAAGCCTGCTCATCGTGTCGGCCGCACTTTTCTGCATCGGCCTGCTGGCTGCGCTCAGCCGACGCCACGCCATTTTTATCCTCATCGGGATCGAGATGATGCTGGCGGCCGCTGGATTGAATTTCATCGCTTTTTGGCGTTTCGGCTCGCAACCGGCGCCGCCCACCGGAGTCATGATCACGATCTTCGCGATCGCGATCGCGGCCGCGGAAGCTGCCGTCGGGCTCGCGCTCGTCATTGCGGTTTATCGGCATTATCGCACGACCAACGTCGACCAAATGAATCAGCTCAAAGGATGAGCAACTGGACCGCCGCTCATCTCTGGCTGATCCCGCTCCTGCCGCTGGCGGCCTCGCTCGCGATTCTGAGCCTAACGAAAAAGCAGCGCGCGTTCGCGGCCGGACTAGCGATCGCCGGGCAGGTGCTGGCGCTTCTCCTTTCGCTGGCGGCATTCGGGGGGGCCATTCCGACTCCGACTTACCGCGCCGTGCACAACTTCGTCTGGTTCACCTTCGGCGAGCAGGCGTTGCGCCTGGGATTCCTTCTCGATCCGCTGGCGAGCGTGATGCTGGTCATGATCACGTTCGTTAGTCTCTGCATTTTCGTCTTCAGCCTTGGTTACATGGCAAAGGACGAAAACTTCGGGCGCTTCTTCGCTTATCTCTCTTTTTTTTCGGCCGCGATGCTCGGGGTGGTGATCGCGAATAGTCTCCTCCTCCTCTTTATTTGCTGGGAGCTGGTCGGGCTCGCCTCCTACCTGCTGATCGGGTTCTGGATTCACAAGCCAAGCGCAGCGGCGGCAGCCAAGAAGGCGTTCATCACCACCCGGATCGGCGATCTCGGATTCTTCCTCGGAATGATTTGGCTTTATGGACGGAGCGGGACGCTTCTCTTTTACGACGGCGGCCACGGCGCGCTTGAAACCGCCGGACTCCTCTCGTTAGGCGGAGCGGCCACTTCGATTGCGCTTCTCATCTTTTGCGGCGCGGTCGGGAAATCGGGCCAGTTCCCGCTTCACGTCTGGCTGCCGGATGCGATGGAAGGTCCGACGCCGGTCAGCGCGCTGATTCACGCCGCCACGATGGTGGCGGCGGGGGTTTTTCTCGTCGCGCGGGTCTATCCTATTTTTTCGTTAGGCGCGATCAAGGGAGTGACCACCTCCCTCCTCGTTGTGGTCTGGATCGGCGTCGTGACCGCGCTGATTTCGGCGCTGATCGCGCTCGCCCAGTTCGACATCAAACGCATTCTCGCCTATTCGACCGTCTCGCAGCTCGGCCTGATGATGGTGTCGTTAGGCGTCGGCGGGGTTGCGGCCGGTATCATGCACCTGCTCGCGCACGGCTTTTTCAAGGCGTTGCTTTTTCTCGGTTCTGGTTCGGTCATTCACGGCTGTGATGAAGAACAGGACATCCGGCGGATGGGTGGCCTGCGCGGAGCGATGCCCGTGACGTTTCTGACCTACGCCGTCGGGATGATGGCGCTGAGCGGCGTGCCGCTCTTTTTTGCCGGCGCCTGGACGAAGGAGGAAATCCTGCACGCCACTTCGCTCTGGTCGGTTTCGCGTCTCCCGCATTTTCTGATGCTGGCCGGCGTCGTCCTGACTGCGCTCTACATGACGCGGCAGATGATTTACGTCTTCTTCGGCGAACGGCGCACGGCGCCGACACATGCGCACGAAAGTTCGTCAGTCATGACCTGGCCTTTGATGGTGCTCGCGCTTTGCACGATCGCTTTCAGTCTCGTGCTGACGCCGGCCTGGCCGTGGCTGCACGACTTCTTGTTAGGCGTACGACCGCTTTTTAACGCCGCCTCGCTCATCCAGCCGGGGCTTTTTTTGGCGCTCGTTTTGGTCGCGATCGGCATCGGCCTTGGCGTGCTGATTTATCGCGGAGCGGGCGAGCGCGATCCCTTCGCACGAACGGCGCCGGCAGTCTTTCGCTTTCTCGAGAACCGGATGTGGCTCGACGAGCTCTACGACTGGACGATCCTCGCCTTCGCACGGTTCGCGGCCCAGCTCTCAGACTTTCTCGATCGCTATCTCTGGGACGGACTCGTCCGGCTGGGCGGCGAAATCGGCCGCGCATTCGGCGGCCTAACGAAAGGGTTCGACGAGCGTGCGATCAATTCCGGTGTGAATGACGCCACGGTTTTTGCGCGCGGAATCGGCCGGCTGGTGGCGGCCCGTCATTCCGGTCAGGTCCAGACTTACCTCGGCGCGATCGCGGTCGGCCTGCTCGCGCTTCTCATTTTCTACGCATGGCTCATCTGATCGCCGGGCTCATCTTTATTCCGATTCTCGGCGCGCTTTTTGTGAGCGTGGCGCCGCGGCCATACGCGCGCCCGGTCGCTTTGGGAAGCTGCGCGATCACGGCTTTGTTTTCGCTCGAGCTTTGGCGCGTGTTCAATCCGGCGCTGGCCGGTTTGCAACTCGTTGCGCGGCACGATTGGATCCCGGCAATCGGCGCGGAGCTGCATCTCGGGGTCGACGGGTTGAGCCTGCTGCTCGTTCTCCTGACCTCGCTGGTTTTTCCCTTTGCCCTCCTCGCCCGGGAATTGGACCGCGCCTTTTGCGCGCTCATGCTTCTGATGCAGGCGGCGCTCTATGGCACTTTCACGGCGCAGAATTTCGTTCTCTGGTTTTTGTTCTATGAGATGAGCCTGTTCCCCGGATTTCTCCTGATCAAGATCTGGGGCGGTCCAAAGCGGGACCGGGCGGCGACGAAGTTTTTCCTCTACACCTTCCTCGGAAGCGTCGCGATGCTGCTCTCGTTTCTTGGAATTTATCTCGTTAGGGGGACGTTCGATTTCGCCCAGCTGGCGTCGTTAGGCAAGAGCGGCCTCCTCGGCGGCGAGGCGCGCTGGTTCGCCTTTGCCGGCGTCTTTCTCGGGCTCGCGGTGAAGGTGCCGCTTTTTCCTTTTCACACCTGGCTCCCGGACGCCTATGAAACTGCTCCGACCGGCGTCTCAATGGTAATGACCGGGGCTCTTTCAAAGATGGGCGTCTATGGTTTCGTGCGCCTGCTCCTGCCGCTCTTCCCTAACGAAATCCGAATCGCCGGTCCCTGGCTTCTCGGCCTCGCGGTCTGCTCGATCGTTTTCACTTCGCTCGCCGCTTGGGCGCAGACGGATCTGAAGCGGATGGTCGCCTACCTTTCGATCAATCACCTCGGCTATTGCATGCTCGGCCTCTTCGCCGTGGCCTCGAGCGCGCTCATCCCACCTAACGAAGCGCAGGCGGCGTTGAGCGGCGTCTTTCTGCAGGTCTTCAATCACGGCCTGACCGCGGCGGCGCTTTTCTATTTTGTCGGTCTGCTCGAGGAACGCCGCGGGGCGCGCGGCTTGGAGGATTTTGGCGGCTTAATGCAGCGAACACCACTGCTCTGCGGCTGGATGAGCGTGGCGATGTTCTCGTCGTTAGGCCTGCCCGGCCTCAATGGGTTCGTGGGCGAATTCCTGATCTTCACAGGCTCCTTCTCGCTCGCCGCCGGCTATACCGCCGTCGCGGTCCTTGGGCTGCTCATTACCGCGATCGTTTTTTTGCGCGCGATGCAGGCGCTTTTTAGCGGTCCGCTCGCCACGAGCTGCGCCACATTTCCCGATCTGCGCGCGAGGGAAACCTGGGTCGTGGTGCCGGTCACGCTGCTAATGTTCGCCGTCGGCATTTATCCGCAGTTCATCTGCGGGATCTTCAACTCCACCGTCACCGGAATGGCGCGATTGCTAGGTTAAAATGAGCCCGATGAGCGCCGAGATCATAGCGCCGATCGCGCTCACAGAATCGATTCGCTTGCTTCGCGAGCAGAAGGACCTGCTCGATTTCGATCATGGCGAAAAATTTCCGCTTCTTTCAAAATTTGCGACCATAAAACGAAGCCAAGCCCGCAAGTATCCCGCCGCGAAAAAGAGACGATGATCGCCTGGACGATTTATTTCACTTTCGCGGGCGCGGTGCTGATTCTGCTCCTCCCGCAGGCTCTCTCGCGCTGGCTCGCCCTAATCGTCGCCGCGGCTGGGTTTGGGATCGACCTGGCGGCATTTTTCGCCCGCGGATCCGACTTCGCGCACTTCGCGACAATCGTGCGCCTGCCATGGGTGCCGGCACTGGGAATGAACTACCATCTGGCCGCGGACGGGATCAGCCTAACGATGACGCTGGTCACCGGATTAACCGCGACCTGCGCCGTTCTCTTTTCGTGGAAAGTGGAGGACCGCCCTAACGAGTTCTTTTTCTGGCTGCTCCTCGTCGTAGCCGGCTCCTATGGCGTTTTCCTGAGCGCCGATCTTTTTCTTTTCTTCGTTTTCTACGAGCTGGTGATCGTGCCGAAGTATTTCCTGATCGCGATCTGGGGTTCGACGAACAAGGAATACGGCGCGATGAAACTGACGCTTTATTCGTTCCTCGGCGGTGCGTTCGTTTTCATCGGCATCCTCGCCGCCTACACGACGGCGGGCTCGCTCGACCTGACGCAGCTCGGGCGTTTTCAATTTTCGCCCCAACTGCAGACATGGGTATTTCCGGTGCTCTTTCTTGGCTTCGCCATCCTCGCCGGCATTTGGCCGCTGCACACCTGGGCGCCGACCGGCCACGTCGCGGCGCCGACTGCCGGCTCGATGCTGCTTGCCGGGATTGTGATGAAGCTCGGCGCCTATGGCGCGCTGCGGGTGGCACTCAATCTCTTTCCGTTAGGCTTCGTTCTCTGGAGCAAATGGATCGCGGTCTTCGCGGTCATCGGGATTGTCTACGCGGCGGCGGTCGCGTTGCGCCAGAACGATCTTAAGTTCGTCATCGGCTACTCGAGTGTGAGCCACATGGGTTTCGTCCTGCTCGGGCTGGCGGCGGGCAATCTCCTCGGCGTCTCGGGCGCAGTCCTGCAAATGTTTTCGCACGGGGTGATTGGCGCGCTCCTCTTCTCCCTCGCCGGAGCGATCTATTTTCGCCTGCACACCCGCAATCTGGACGATCTCTCGACGATGAATCTCGCTCGGCGAATGCCATTCATCGCACTCGCTTTCGTGGCTGCCTCGGCTGCGTCGATGGGCATCCCGGGCTTCAGCGGATTTGTGGCAGAAATCACCATCCTGGTTGGTGCCTGGAAGAGGTTCCCGGTCGCGGTCGGGCTTACCGGTCTCGGGATGGTGCTGGTCGCGGCTTTTACTCTGCGTGCGCTGAAGAAAGCGTTCTTCGCCGACGCGCGCGTGAAGCCTGCGACCGCGGCTCCGATTTTGCCTAACGAATCGGCGATGTGGGCGGAAAAGAGCGGGGCCGTGCTTTTGATCTTCGCCACTCTCGCGGTCGGGCTTTTTCCAAAACTGCTCTTCGATCGCATCATGCCGGCGGTGGAAACAATGCGCTTCCTCCGGCCATGAATTATCTCGAACTCCTCCAGCTCGCCGCGCCGGAGACGATCGTCGTCCTGACCGCCCTCCTCGTCTTGACGATTGGCCTAACGAATGGCCGCTCCTCGCGCGGAGCGACCATCTCGACAGGAAAGATCCCGGCGGCCGCCTGGCCGGCCGCGACAATCGACCTTCCTTCGCTCGTGGCCGCGCTCGGACTCGCGCTCGCCGCCGCGGCGGTCGTTAGGCTGCCGGCCCACGCCAGCCTGCTGCACGGGATGCTCGTTGTCTCGCCGCTCAATTCTTTCTTCAAGGTTGTCTGCCTGGTGATGGCATTCTGCACC
Organism: Chthoniobacterales bacterium; assembly: GCA_036490855.1. Taxonomy (GTDB): domain Bacteria; phylum Verrucomicrobiota; class Verrucomicrobiia; order Chthoniobacterales; family UBA10450; genus Palsa-1392. The sequence continues at coordinate 809 of DASXDC010000140.1, read as the reverse complement.
ATCCTCCTGGCGCGCGACGAACGTTCGCTCCCGAACCGGGCCGAATATCTCGCGATTATTTTGCTCGCGACCGTCGGTCTTCTCCTCCTCGTCGGCAGCGAGGAGCTGCTCATGATTTTCGTCGGGCTCGAGCTGACCGGCCTCGCTCTCTACGTCCTGACTGCTTTCGACAAAGAGAGTCAGCCGGCAGCCGAAGCAGGGCTGAAATATTTCCTCTTCGGCAGCATGGCGAGCGCAGTCACGCTTTTCGGTCTCAGCCTGATTTATGGCCTAACGAAAACGACTTCGCTCGCCGCGATCGCGCCGCGCCTCATCATGACGCCGCTCGAGCCGCTCCTGGCCGCGGGCATCGTCATGACTCTGATCGGCTTCGCCTTCAAAATTGCGGTTGCGCCCTTCCATCTCTGGGCTCCGGACACCTACCAAGCCGCGCCCGTCTCGGCGGCGGCCTTGATCGCTTCGGGGTCGAAGGTGGCGTCGTTCGTCGTCCTCGGGAAAATCCTGCTCGTCGGGTTCGCGCCGATGCACGGCAGCGCAGCCTGGCACGCGATGGCGGCGGGCTGGACGCCGATTCTGGCCGTGCTGGCGGCGCTCTCCATCCTCGTCGGGAATTTCGTTGCGCTCGTGCAAAAAAATGTGCGCCGGCTGCTCGCCTACTCTGCCGTCGCGCACGGCGGTTATACTCTCCTCGGCCTCGTCGCGCTCGGGCGCGAAGGGTTTTCGGCTACCCTCTTCTACACCACGATCTATGGTCTGACGCTTCTTGGCGCTTTCGGAGTCGTTGGATTCGTTAGGCGGAAAAACGGCGG